>NZ_JBLYIG010000297.1:0-1767 GCF_049222245.1 Nitrospira sp. BLG_2
AATTGCCGGCGGGGGTGGAGGCAAAGTCGGCGAAGGTTGCGGCTCTGGCTTGCTTGGTGGCGGCGTCACGGCCCGCGGCTGAGGCTGCACCGGAGTCGGCTGACTCTTCTGAACGACCGGCTTCGGAGCCGGCGGCAAGGTAATCAAGGATACTTGCACGGCAGCAGAAAGGGGACGTTCACCCGTCTTGAACGACATGAAGGCAAATACGAGCAGGAGGGCAAGATGGAGCGATAGCGAGAGAGCCAGCGGTCCGGTGACAGGCTCGGTTTTCCCTCTGGCTCCGGTGAGAGGCAGGACCAACGGCAAGGAATGTGACGACGATTGAGACCGTGCGGCCATCTGACCCATTGTTTCCAACCGCCCCCGACCGTTTGAGCCGAATGACGTGTTAGCGCTTTTGCTCTCCGACCTTAGTCGGCTCCTCGGCCACCCGCTCACTGGTCGTTGGTTCCGTCACCATGCCCATTTTTTCGATGCCCGCCTTCTTCACCCCGTCCATCACCTGGACGACCGTGCCGTAGGGCACGTCCCGATCCGCCCGCAGAAATACCGACACGTCGGCGTTCTGCTCCTTCGCCGATCGGAGTCGCCGCTCAAGCTGTGCGACGCTGATCGGGTCCTTATCCAGGTACAGCTTCTGATCCTTCTCGATCGTCAGCACCATTCGCACTTCCGGCTTGATGGTATTGCTGGCCGACGACGGCAGCTTAATATCGATCCCGCGGTACAGCATGGGGGCGGTGATCATAAAGATGACCAACAGCACCAAAACGACGTCCACGAGCGGAATGACGTTGATCTCGGCCATGAATCGCCGATGCCGCGATTCCATCATCATGAAGCCGTTCCCCTAGCCCCAGCGCGCCGAAGCAACGAATTCAACATCTCCACGCTGAAGGTCTCCAGACGGAACGCCATCCGTCGAATGCGCGACAGAAAGTAATTATAGGCAACGACCGCGGGGATGGCTGTAAACAATCCCATCGCCGTCGCGACCAACGCTTCAGCGACTCCGGGGGCCACGGCCCCGATGCTGGGCGTTCCCTGCTGCCCGATTTCCCGGAATGAATCGATGATCCCCAGTACCGTCCCAAGCAACCCGATGAAGGGTGTAATGTTGCCTGTGGTCGCGAGAAAGGGCAGATAGGATTCCATTCTGGCCAATTGGCCCTGCACGATATATGCCATCGAACGTTCGAGATAATGCCGGTCCACCGGATTACCTTCCGCTGACTCGGGGTGGGCTTTGTGCGGATTCCCGCTGCCCTCAGGCATCTCCGGTAGGCGATCCAGGACGTTGAGCAGTACGGCCGCCGACGGACTGTCCCCGGCCCTGCGGGCCTGCCGTCGCATTTCCTCCACATCGTTCAGTTTTGCAACACTCGACAGAAACCGTTGATCCTCGGCATCGCTCCGACGATACACTCGAAGCTTATAGAGAATGATGGCCCAGGATAGAACGGAAAACCCGAACAAGAAGAGCAGGATGATCTTGGATACAAGGCCGAGCGAACTAACGAGTCCGAGGGGACCGGCTTGCAAATTCATTCCCTTTTAGTATCCCTCTTGTACCGCTCGCGGGAAAATATGCACCGGTTGCGTACATGATGTCACCCACCTAGAAATAAAAATGGCGGGGCCGACGGGATTTGAACCCGCGACCTCCAGATTGACAATCTGGCGTCCTAAACCAGGCTGAACGACGGCCCCGCAATGGATGGAGAGAGCTTGGCGACTGCGCAGTGCGAACTGTGGGTGCAGGTC
>NZ_JBLYIG010000298.1:0-5989 GCF_049222245.1 Nitrospira sp. BLG_2
TTCAGGAGCCGTGCGGTCGGCCTGCGGCACGACATCGTCGGCCGTTGGACCGTTCTATTGTGCCAACGATAGACGGCTCTATTTAGATCTTGCCTTCTTCGATGAAATGGCGCATCGTTTTGGAGCGACGGGTGACTTTGCGCAGGCCTATGTGATCGCGCATGAGGTCGGCCATCACGTGCAAAATCTTCTCGGCGTCGCGGACACAGTGCATCGACGCCGACGACAGGTGTCAGAAGTGGAAGGAAACGCGCTTGCGGTCCGAATGGAACTCCAAGCGGATTGTTATGCCGGTGTCTGGGGTCACCATGCCAAGCGAGAGCGAAACTTGATCGAGCCGGGGGATTTCGAAGAAGGGCTTCGCGCGGCAGCGGCCATCGGTGATGATCAATTGCAGAAAATGTCACGCGGCTATGTTCAACCGGAAAGCTGGACCCACGGTTCATCCGAGCAGCGAATGACCTGGCTCAAGCGAGGCCTCGAGTCCGGTGACCCGTCTGCCTGCAACACATTCGACGCGGCACGATTATGAGCACCGTACCCGTTCAAGCTCAGAAGAGCGGCTTTTTAGCTAAAACGCTGGGAACACTGGCGTCAGACCCTCCCTGGGCCGCCAAATCGTTTCTTGCTGCCGGCGCGACGACGGTCGCCGGAATAGGCGCGTGGCTCTCCGATATGATGTCGCCGGCCCTCGCCCGCGGGGGCGCCAGCTTCCTCGGTGGGTTCATCCTCGGATGGGCGTTCCGGAAAACCGTGAAACTTGCTCTGATTATCGCCGCCTCATTATTCGCGCTCATTGCCATCCTCAAAACCACGGGTTGGATTCATCTGGATTGGACCTTGATCGAAGCGGATGCGACTCGCACGCTTGATTGGGCTCGAGGGAAAGCTCAAGGGTTCAAAGAGGTGGTGACAGGATACCTACCTTCAGCCGGTGCCGCCGGCGTCGGGGCATTGTTTGGGTTTCGGAAGAAGTAACACACAGAACAGTTAGAACATTTTTAGCGCGATGAGATCGCACTTTTCCACGCTATTTGCATGTCCTGATGCAGGGACACCGCTTCATCGGCAAGCCATTCAATCTTTATCGGCCTGTGATCAAATCGTTCAATGCGAATATCTCTCCACGCACCAGGGAGGTAATCTTCCTGTAAGTTCAGATTCTTGATAGACGCATAAGGAATAATGATTTTCCGTTTCCAGTAGGCAAGCAGGATTCCCTCCTTACCAACAATCACTTTTTCTATCCTGAAAAATGATCCCCATACTATGCCAACAAGAGATAGCGCAGCTCCGTAAAGGCTCCTTGCATTCATGCCCTCAAACCATAGCCCAAGCATTGACAATGCAAGCCCTCCGACGCACATCGTCATAATTACCAGACCTCCTGAAGGTTTAGCGAACCAAGTCATCGCTCCGCTTGATGAAGACTTCTGCAGATGTTTGCGAAGCGTCGCCTCAAGCTCAGCAAAATTATCCAGCTCATAGCTGATCCGCATTCGGCAAGTACCTCGGTCGTCGAGAACATCATATCGCCGGCACACGCTATGAGGCACAAGACCAACAATTTGCTCCCAAGAGACAGTTACAGACGTCCCATTGGTCGACTCGTAAACTAAAGCTTGCTCCGTAACCAGAACACAGTCGTGCATGCGAGTATAGAAGCGAATCGTCCATACAATAACGATGCAGATCCCGATGAGAGTCAGCGCGCCAATTATCTTGTGCCTCGGCTCGTCGCTAAACCATACTAACGAGCAAGGGAGTAAAGTAGAGATAAGAAGAAAAGCAATGCACACAATAACTACTGCTCGAGTCCCTGAGGAAACGTATACCGTCGTGTCGTATCTATTACTCTCATAAGAACAGCACCTGAGAGCTTATATTCTTCAGTGCTTCCTCACCGCTTTCACATCCAACGTTCCTAAATAGTACCCCTCAAGCGTGACCTGATCGCTGTCCTTGAGCATGACGGTTCCCATTTGACAGATGGTCGCATAGCTGGCCTGAATCGTAGCGGTGCCGTCATCCACTATAAAATTTTGAATGCACTTCTCCAGCTTGGTGTTATTTCCAATAAAATGATGCATTTGGTAACCGCTAACCATTCCTTCCACCTGGACAACTTTCATCTTGTAAGCTTCCGGATAGGTCTGTAGGGAATTGATTTTCACCGGTTCAGCCGCCAACACGACCGGTGCAAACAGACTGACTGCTAACAGCATCAATCCCAGCACGCCGGTAAGCATTCTTCCCATCTGAATTCCCGTTGCACGAAACCTCATGATCGACCTCCCGATTATATTACTGGGATATGACCTGACGTAACGACTGACCGGTTGCGGCGCTATAGGCCTCCGCAAGCGTATGCACTTCGATCACTTGAATGGATCGCTCGACTCCGGTGAAACTGAGATGGCTGTTATCCAATGCATCGGGCACAATCATCGTGTTCTTTCTGAGGTCCCGACAGGCGCTCATCTTATCCACGAGTCGCCCCACCGCTCGGATCTCCGCGTCCGGCTCGATCGTCCCCGACATACAGATATCTTGGCGAATCGGATCGCCGAGCAGTGCGGCGGCAATGCCCACAGCGAAAATCCCACCGGCACTGGGTCCATCCAGCCGGACAGGCACCAGGATGCGCACACTTAAGTATCTGGGGTCGTATCCTGCGGCACTAGTAGCGACCGCGACAGCCGTACGAAATGAGTGAACGGATACAGGCATCAGGTTCGAATCACCTATAATCTCCGGCCCTTTTCCATCGGCCTTGTATCCCACTGTCAGTTGCCCCATGAATCCGCCCCATGAACCGGTAATAGAGCCAGCTTTATTTTGCCCCACACTCAAAAGGGGTAAGGTCAGAGAGACTTCCGGAAACGGCAATGGCTTCCTACTCTCTTGTCGTTGGAGAAAGCCGGAAGCAACGTTATCCGCAGTCGCCGGGGAGGAGTAAATGCCGCCCTGTGAAGATTTCGGCGTTGGGGAAATGATCACCGGCGAGTAGGTCCTTGCCTCGGCTAGTTGCCGACATCCCGGCCATTCATGATCCGTATACAAGTCAGCTTGTCCTGGTCGAGGACAGACCCAGGTTTCGGCCCATACCGAGCCGGGAAAAGTGTGCGTTATCACGCAACTGCTCAGAAGGCATAGGAGAAAGCGCAGGCTTGTCTTATCTTTTGATTTCGAGAAGTCTTGACCCATGCGTCGCTTGCTGGAAGGATCAGCATCTGAAGCCTATCTCTTGAAATGGATTTCGTCAAAAAGGCAGTGTTTAAAAGCGAAAGCGACAGGGAACTTGGCGCAACTATCCCGGCAAGGCTTGATACCAGCCATTGGCCTGAACAAGGGTGATCGTACTGTCGAAGAGCCGGCTGACGTGGTCGTTAGTAAATAGCGTTGATTTGAAACCGTCGGCCAGGATCTTTCCCTCTTTCAGGAAAATCACTCGATCGATCTCCGGAGGAATTTCATGCAAATGGTGCGTCACGAGGAGAACTGTTTTTCCTTTCGCGATTTGGACACGCAACAGATCGAGATACTGAAAGCAGGCTTTGAGGTCGAGACCGCTTGTCGGTTCATCCAGCACCAGCACCGGCGGGTCATGCACCAATGCTCGGCCTAACAGAAACCGTCGCTGCTCGCCGGTAGACAGATGGCCGAAGCGGCGGCCGGACAATTCCATAATTCCCAATTCCTGCATCACTTCATGCGCCCTGTTCATCTGAGTCTTGGTAAATTGTTGATACTCATAGATATCGTTGCTCGCGTAGAACCCGGAGAGGATCACATTAAACCCTTCGGCACAGATCAGATAGTCCCGTTGGAGATCGTGCGACACGATACCGATTCGCTTCCGCACGTCCCACACATTCCAGCGGTCTTCGCCGAAGAGCATCATTCTCGTTTCGTCCTTCGGCATTGCATGGACTTCGCCCAATAACAGCTTGAGCAGGGTCGATTTCCCCGCTCCATTAGGACCAAGGATAGCCGCGTGTTCACCGGATTGCAGCGCAAAAGAGAACTCCGAGAGTACACAAGTGTCGCCTCGATAGACCGTGGCATTCCGGATATCAAGAATCGGCGGAAGGCCGGCTGATCGGCTCACCTCTTGGGCCGGAAGATTCATTGGGCCGGAAACTGGTCGCCCGACCCGGCGAGCCCGTTCAAGACCGGCGCGAGCCAGCGCGTCCACCCGTTCATTTTCAGGATGGCCGCTGTGCCCTTTGATCCAGTGCCATTCGAGGGTATGCTTGGCAACCAACGAATCGAGGCGCCGCCACAAATCTTCATTCTTGACCGGATCTTTCCCAGCCGTCTTCCATCCGCGCCGTTTCCAACTGTGAATCCATTCACTAATGCCTTTCTGGACATATTGCGAATCGGTATAGACCCGCGCCTTCACCGGCTCCTTGAATAATTGCAATGCCTCTATGACTGCGAGAAGCTCCATTCGATTGTTTGTCGTCGCCGGTTCCCCGCCGCAGAGTTCTGTTTCAGCACCACCGTTCCGCACCAAGACACCCCACCCCCCTGGGCCGGGATTCCCGCTGCATGCACCATCCGTATAGATGTCGATCATTCCTTGCTTTCTCCATCAACCAATCTTTCACCTACTTCCGGGAAGATATCAGCTCGCCTCTTGTGGAGGCTAGCTGGAGCGTTAGCTCGGCAAGCTTGCGAATTCCAAGGATTTCACCGCTTCTCTTGACGAAGACACGTATCGGACTATAATTCCACCTTCAAGTCCACCAAAAATAGGCAGTTACCTTCAGTCGAGCAATTGAAACGTCTGAGATTAAGTTTACTCCTTTCAATACGTTCCTTGCGCCTTTCACATAGGGGGAAGAGACTATGCGACCCACATCAAGTCATCGAACCATGCCCTTCCGGAGCGCCACGTTGGTTCTGCTGTGCGCGTCGGCCGTCGGAGGCTGTGTGAGTGCGCACACTCACAAGCAGACTCTCGATGAACTTGACGCGCTCAAGAAACAGTCGGCGCAACAGCAAGAGCAACTGACCGGCATGCGGGAATCACTCGACCTGGAAGCCGCTCAGCGGAAAGCCGCTGAAGAGCAAGCCGGCTCATTGGCGAAGGAACGGGAGGACCTCCAGGTTCAATCCGAACAGTTGACCGGGGAACTCGCCACTGTGCGTAGCCAGATTATGGACCTCGAACAGAAACATGCAAGCGGCAGTGCTTCCGCGCGGGAGGAAATCGAGAAGTTGCAGCAACAAGCTGCATCAATGGAAGCCAAGGCAGCCCAAATCGAGAACGATCGTGAACAGCTCCGCCAGGAACAGGCGCGATTGGCCGAGACACTCGATCAGGAGTGGGCTGCCAAGGAATCGAAGGACGCGGAGATCAAGCGGCTTACGCGAACGCAGGAAGAGTTATCCAAGTCGCTCCAAGACGAAATCTCCAAGGGCAATATCACCATCCAACAAGTACGCGACCGCCTCACCATCAATCTGGTGGACCGGGTCCTGTTTGACTCCGGTCAGGCGGAGGTGAAACCGGCCGGCCAGACGGTACTGAAGCAGGTCAGCGACCTCTTGAACACCGTCACGGACAAGCGGATCCGAATCGAAGGCCACACGGACAATGTGCCGATCAGCGTCAAACTGCGGAGCCGTTACAAGACGAATTGGGAACTCTCGACGGCACGGGCCACGGCGGTTGTACGCTATTTGATCGATCAGGGCGGTGTGGACCCTCGGAACCTCTCCGCAGTCGGTCATGCGGACACGCAACCCGTCGCCCCGAACGATACCGACGAGGGACGAGCGGCCAACCGCAGGATTGAAATCGTGCTGTACCCCAAGGACATCCAAGAAATCGCCGACCAGGTCGAAACCGGCACTGTGGTATCGCCGTAGGGGCGATGGTCGTCGATGGCGCGCACAGTAGACGTCGCGCCTCCGGCTCGGCTCCCTCAATCGAGTGCTACGTCCTGTCCCTGAAGGCTCCGTGGCCAGGCTTGTT
>NZ_JBLYIG010000299.1:0-2817 GCF_049222245.1 Nitrospira sp. BLG_2
ATTGCTAGTCGTTCAAGATCCTTTTTTGACTGATACGGGGAAATTGGCTCATTTTGTGCTCCCCGCTTGTACCTATGCGGAGAAGGACGGCACATTTACGAATCTCGAAGGTCGTGTCCTTCGCGTTCGTCAGGCGATGGATCCGCTTGGAGAGAGCCTGCCGGACTGGCACATCATGACAGCCCTTGCAAATGCCATGGGATGTCAATGGAAATACGAATCGGCCAACGATATTCAAGCCGAGATCATGAAACTGTTGCCCGGGTATTATAATCTTGGGCAACCCCGTAAAGTCGTACCCGTCCCTGACCACTATTTGTCCAACGGTTACGTGCGGGAGGTCAAGACACGTTATCAACAGACTCCGCCATCAGAAGAACACTCGCGTCCCTTTTCTCTGTTTATGGGGCAGTTATTAGTGCATTCGGGGAAACTGTCCGTGCAAGCGCCTGGGCTTATTAAGATCGCTCCGAACACCGAGAAGTTGAGGATGAATATACGGGATATGGAGCGCCTTGGATTGCAAGACGGTGCGAAGGTGCGTTTGACCTCTGATCGAGGCTCCCTTCAGCTCGGGGTGCAGCGGGATCAATCTATCGCGCCTGGCACTTGCTTTTTCCCTGAACACTTTAATGAGCCTCCAGTGAAGGACTTGATGCCCGTATCGGTTGATACCACGACCGGCGTCCCATCGTTCAAGCATATTTGGGTAAGTGTTGAACCGGCGTAATGACGCAATAAGATGCGGATTGCCGCCCGTTCCGTGACGAGGAGCCTCTGATGAGTGTCGCCTCACTGACCAGAAAAATTCTTCATGCCGCGTTATTCTACGAGATTTGGGATGCGATGAAGGTCACGTTTCGGCATATGCTTCATCGGCCGATGACCTTTCAGTATCCGCGGGAACAACGTGCTATCCCAGACACGCATCGCGGTGCGCTTGGTTTGCTCCGATACGACGATGGACGAGAGCGGTGCGTCGGGTGCGATCTCTGCGAGGTCGCCTGCCCTTCGCATTGCATCAAAGTGATCAGTGCCGAGGATACGACCCGACCGCTCCAGCGCTACGCCAGCGAATTCTATATCGATATCACAAAATGCGTTTTCTGCGGCTATTGTGTCGAAGCCTGCCCCGTCAACGCGCTGGCGATGACCAAGATGTACGAGTACTCGACTCATGACAAACGCAGTCTGCTGTTCGACAAGGAGCGGCTGTACGACATCGGCGAACGCCACCTCGATGATGCGAAGAAATACTTGTATGCGCACAACCAGGAGAAAAATGTCGAGCAGAGCCGCGAGTACCGCTACTATTTTCCGCAGTCGGTACAGAAATCGACCCAATCACCTCCCAAACATCTGAGCTGAGCCGCACACAATGGTCGGAATGTTTTTCACGTACTTTGCATTCGTCAGTATTGCCGCCGGTGTTTTAACAGTGACCTTGCGTCATCCCGTTCACTGCGCGCTCTCTCTACTCGTGTTGCTCATGCACGTCTCCGGACTCTTCATACTCTTGAACGCGGAGTTCCTTTGGGCCGTGCAGGTCATTGTCTACGTCGGGGCCATTCTGGTGTTGTACCTCTTTGTGTTGATGTTGATGAATCTCAAAACAGATGAACGGTATTTCCACCCCTCTGCTTTATATATCCTCGGTCCTGCTATATTGGGGACCGGTTACGTCCTGTACCTTCTTCTGGGGTCTCCGTTTGACGGGGTGAAGGGGGATACTCCCGCCGCTGCCGTGTTGCAAGATGGAAACACATACGCTGTGGGTATCAAGATGTTCAGCGACCATCTCTTGCAGTTTGAGATCGTCGGCATCTTTCTGCTCGGAGCTATTATCGGCGCGATTGTCCTGGCCAAGGCTCCGAAGCCGCTGGAGGCGGAGCGAGAGCGGTTATGATTCCCCTGTCGGCCTCTACAGCCGTAAGCGCCATCCTTTTTATGACGGGACTCTTGGGTGTGCTTGTCCGGCGGAACTTCATCATCGTGCTGATGTCGGTTGAAATCATGATGAATGCGGCCAACATCAATTTAGTCGCTTTCTCGCACTATTTGGAATCTATGGCAGGGCAACTTGTTGCTCTGTTCATCATCGCCATTGCGGCAGGCGAAGCGGCCGTCGGTTTGGCCATCATCATCGTCGTGTTCAGGGGCAAGATTTCCACGAATGTGGATGAAATGAACTTATTGAAGTGGTAGCAGGATGTGGGCAATCACATCCAACGGTGCAGTCGGTGGCTTGTACCCCTCAACGTACCCCCAAGAGTACGCTTAGGTTCCGGCTCCGTGCAGCATGGTTGGGCTGAGCATCCTCAGAATGGCACGATACTGTGTCTGACTTGACTGATCTCCTGATCAAATTGATTCCTGTTTTCCCGCTGCTCGCCGTTCTTGCGAACGGACTGCTCGGCCACCGCTACTCTCATGATCTGGCCCATCGATTGGCTTGGGGGTCGGTCGGCCTTTCATTTCTCTGTACGGTCGGCGTATTCACCGATGTCATGCGCACGGGAGCTTCCCATGAAGTCATAGCCTATCAGTGGATCTTCGGTGGCGATCTCGCGATCAATTTAGCCTACCTCGTTGATCCGCTGACTTGTGCCTGGTTACTGGTCGTCACCGGGGTTGGGTTTCTCATTCATGTCTATTCCGTCGGTTATATGCATGGAGAAGCGGGGTTCACTCGCTTCTTCACCTACATGAATCTGTTCATGGTCTCCATGCTGCTTCTTGTCATGGGGAACAACTATGTGGTCCTGTTCATCGGCTGGGAAGGCGTCGGGCTCTGTTCATATCTTTTGATCGGCTATT
>NZ_JBLYIG010000300.1:0-4097 GCF_049222245.1 Nitrospira sp. BLG_2
ATCGGCTATCTCGAAGACGCCATCGCGTTGGCCAAGAAAAAAGCCGGTCTGACGGAAGTCCGAGTCGTGACGTACCAACGTCCGGGTGAATACTCCAACAACGTGTATTCCAAGCTGCTGGCGCCGAACGGACTCGCTGGTCTTGCCGATCTTGACCTCATGTCATTTGTCCGTGGAGGGACTCCCCAGTTCATGTACTTGTGGATGCCGTAGAGCCGGGAAGTGCGTTCCATATGAATGGTATTATGAAAGGTAATATGGATGATCGGCTTCGATCTAAGGATTCAAGATGGCACAACCGGAAAATCGGGAGATCGACACATTTTTCTTGAAGCCCGTCACCCGTCGCGCGCTGTTTCTACGCGGCGCTCGAGGCGTGTTGAGGCTCTCTTGCCTCCTGAGTATGGCGACGGCGAGCGGTTTGGTCTCAAGCCTAGCGGGGTGTGTCCGTGCCCCAGGAACTGCGCGTGATCAATTCATCTATATATCTGAGGAGAAAGAAATTGCGATGGGCATCAGCGCCTATCGTGAGTTGCTCCGTAAGGCTCCGATAAGCGACGATCCTCAACTAAATGAGTTGGTCAACCGGGTTGGTAAGCGTATTGCGGCCGTCGCCAATAAGCCGGAGTACCAATGGGAGTTCGCTATTATTCGAGATGACCGTATGATCAATGCGTTTGCGTTGCCTGGTGGTAAGGTAGCCGTCTTCACGGGGATACTGAAGCTCACGAAGAATGAAGACGGTTTGGCGACCGTCATCGGTCACGAAGTGGCCCATGCGCTCCAGCGCCATGGGGCGGAGCGCTATAGCAGAAGCATCCTTGAAACCATCGGGCAGGTCGGCGCGCTCGCGGCGGGGGCTGCTGTCGGACGCCCGGATGCGGCGATGGCAGCGATGAGCGCGTACGGAGTCGGGGTCTCTTTGCCGTTCGGGAGAAAACAGGAATCCGAGGCCGACTACATTGGGCTCAAACTGATGGCGCAAGCCGGCTATGACCCTCGGGAAGCAGTGCCCTTTTGGGAGCGGATGAGCGGGTGTCCCCGACAAATGATTGGCAAGGTTTGTTTTCGATCACAGCATAACATCCCGGAGTTTCTTTCTACTCATCCCTCCGATGTGTCGCGTATCAACCAAATTGAAGCCTGGATACCTGAGGCCTTGAAGTACTATCACGCAACGCGGGGCGGAGAGCCGCCTGAACCGGCTCCGTATCATCCGCTGATTGGGCCACCCGATCTCCCACCCGGCTGATTCGACGATCAAGACACCATGCCTAAACGGACGGACATTCACTCAATCCTCATGATCGGTTCGGGACCGATCGTCATCGGCCAAGCCTGCGAATTCGATTATTCCGGCACGCAGGCCTGCAAGGCGCTGAAAGCGGAAGGATATAGAGTCATCCTCATCAACAGCAATCCTGCCACGATCATGACGGATCCGGAGATGGCTGATCGGACGTATGTCGAACCGATCACTTTAGATGTCGTTGAGAAGGTGATCGATCGGGAGCGTCCGGATGCTCTGCTTCCGACCATGGGCGGGCAAACGGCTCTCAACACCACCATGGGGTTGGTGAAGCGTGGAGTCCTCGAGAAATACAGCGTCGCTCTCATCGGCGCTTCCGCGGAGGCCATTCATAAGGCGGAGGACCGGGAAGCGTTCAAACAGGCGATGCATCGAATCGGACTGCGGGTGCCGAAGAGCGGTACGGCGCACACGCGACAGGAGGCAACGACCATTCTCGACGCCGTCGGCTTCCCGGCGATCATTCGTCCGTCCTTTACCATGGGGGGGACCGGCGGGAACATCGCCTATAATCGGGAGGAATTCGAGAGGCTGATCGAATGGGCGCTGACCATGAGTCCGGTCAGTCAGGTGCTGATCGAAGAATCGGTCATTGGGTGGAAAGAGTATGAATTGGAGGTCATGCGCGATCTGAAGGACAACGTCGTCATCGTGTGTCCAATTGAGAACTTCGATCCGATGGGCGTGCACACGGGAGACAGTATCACGGTCGCGCCGGCCATCACATTGACCGATAAAGAATACCAACGGATGCGGGACGCGGCACTTCGTATCATCCGGGAGATCGGAGTCGATACGGGAGGATCAAATATTCAATTCGGCATCAATCCTGTCAACGGAGAGATGGTGGTCATTGAAATGAATCCTCGGGTATCTCGAAGCTCGGCATTGGCGTCGAAAGCGACCGGATTTCCGATCGCGAAGATCGCCGCCAAACTGGCCATCGGATACACCTTGGATGAAATTACCAATGACATCACCGGTGTCACGAGGGCATCATTTGAACCGGTGATCGACTATGTGGTGGTCAAGATCCCGAGATTTGCCTTTCAAAAGTTCAAAGGGGCCGATCCGACCTTGACCACGCAGATGAAGTCGGTCGGAGAAGTGATGGCGATTGGACGCACCTTCAAGGAGTCGCTGCAAAAGGCCATTCGCTCCCTGGAGCTGGAACTGAATGGATTGGCGTCTCGGTTCGGACTTGATCGAGGTGTTCCAGCAGAGTTTAATCGGTCGGAAGCGATCGAGAAACTCAACCGGGTGCTGAAGACACCATTACCGGAACGATTGTGGTACATGGCCGACGCCATGCGCCTGGGATTCACGGATGCGGAACTGTTTGCAGCCACAAAAGTAGATCCCTGGTTTTTGGGACAAATCAGACGACTGGTGGACTTTGAACGAATGCTTGTCGGTCATACCGCCAACCCGGCGGCCGTCTTGAACGGTGAGTTACTCTGGGAGGCGAAAGAGCTTGGATTTTCTGATGATCGGATCGCCCAATTACTCGGGTGCGAAGCAGCCGCGGTTCAGAAAGCGCGTACGCAACAGGGGGCGCGGGGGGTTACCTATAAACGGGTTGATACGTGTGCTGCGGAGTTCGAGGCGCAGACGCCGTATCTCTATTCCACGTACGGTATGGAGTGTGAATCCAGACCGTCGGACCAACAAAAGGTCATCATTCTCGGCGGAGGTCCCAACCGGATCGGACAAGGGATCGAGTTTGACTACTGCTGTGTGCACGCGGCCATGGCGCTTCGAGAAGAAGCGATCGATACGATCATGCTGAACTGCAACCCTGAAACTGTGAGCACGGATTACGATACGTCGGATCGACTGTACTTCGAGCCGCTGACACATGAAGACGTCCTCAACATCGTCCATCGGGAGCAACCGATCGGAGTGGTCCTACAGTTCGGCGGACAGACGCCCTTGAAGCTGGCGCTTCCGCTCTCGAAAGCCGGCGTGCGGATCCTTGGTACCAGTCCCGATGCCATCGATTTGGCCGAGGACAGGGAACGGTTTCGGGATCTCCTGAATAGGTTGGGCTTAAAGCAGGCGGAAAGTGGAACCGCCCGATCCATCGAGGAAGCGGTACACATCGCCGGGCGGATCAGCTATCCGGTCATGGTCCGTCCGTCCTACGTGTTGGGTGGACGTTCAATGCAGATCGTGTATGACGAAGCCGGCTTGCTGGAGTATATGCAATCTGCGGTCAAGGCGTCGCCCAATCATCCGGTCTTGATCGATAAGTACCTTGCCGATGCGATCGAAGTCGATGCCGATGCGATTTCGGACGGCGAAACCGTCGTGGTTGCGGGGATCATGGAGCATATCGAAGAAGCCGGGGTTCATTCCGGCGATTCAGCCTGTTCGCTGCCTCCGTATACGTTGGACAAGCCAATTGTGCGTGATATCGAGCGGCAAATGCGCTTGTTGGCGCTGGAACTCGGAGTCGTCGGGTTAATGAATGCACAGTTTGCCGTCAAAGGTCGGACCATCTATGTGCTCGAAGTCAACCCTCGAGGGTCTCGCACCGTGCCGTTCGTGAGCAAAGCGATCGGCGTACCGCTTGCCAAGTTGGCGATGAAGGTGATGATGGGAAGAACCCTCAAGGAGCTGGGCTTTACGGCCCCTCCTCTGCCGGAACATTTCTCGGTCAAGGAAGCAGTCTTTCCGTTCAATAAATTTCCCGGGGTCGATGTACTGCTGGGGCCTGAAATGAAATCGACCGGAGAAGTGATGGGCATCGATGGGGATTTCGGATGGGCTTTTGCAAAGTCCCAAG
>NZ_JBLYIG010000301.1:0-2000 GCF_049222245.1 Nitrospira sp. BLG_2
CCGGTCAACGGCGACGGCTTTGCGCAATTCGATCGCCGCGCTATCTATGGTGGCGAGATTGGATTCAAACAGCGAGGAGAGATTCTCGGCATGCCCAGCATCGGAACCGTCGGATTTCAGACGAGAGTGGACGACGTTCACGCGAAACTGGGTCTTCAGACCATGAGGACTCCGACCGGTACCACCATGGACAGCGACGCATTCTCGGCGTCCTATGCGCCGTTTGTAAAAGCGGAAGTGCAGCCGTTGCCGTGGCTCAGGTTTAACGGCGGCGTTCGAGGCGAGATCTTCACCTTCGACGTGAGTAATCGCTGTACAACTTGTGTGGAGCAATCGGCCGGGCAGAACAGTTCGGGCATTGTCCTCCCGAAAATGAACATGATTCTCGGGCCATGGGCAAGGACGGAATTCTTCATCAACTATGGCGAAGGGTTTCATAGCAACGACGCGCGGTCTGCCGTCAGACCAGGATCGGCTCCGTTATCCCGCTCCATCAACTACGAAATCGGGGTGCGGTCCAGACCCTTGGGACCGGATAGGCTCGAACTGCTTGCGACCCTTTGGCGGATGGATATTAAGTCGGAACTCGTGTTCGTCGGCGATGAAGGGACAACGGAGATTCGAGGCGCAACCAGGCGCCAAGGAGTTGAAGTCGCCGCACGCGGCCAGGTCTGGGGGCCGCTCTATGTCAACGGCAGTTTCACCTGGACACATGCCGAGTTTCGCAACGGCGACGCCATTCCCTTGGCGCCGGAGTACATCGCCTACGGAGCCGCGATTTTGAGATGGCCGGAAGGATTGACCTCTCAACTTCAGGCTACGTATATGGGAGTCAGGCCCCTTATTGAGGATCGCAGTATCAAAGCTCCATCGTGGCTCACGTTTGATCTGTCAGAGCGGTATCTGATTCCGATGCGGCTTCCTCATGGCCGGATGGAGGTGTTTCTGTACGTTCAAAATCTATTCAACACGGATTGGGAACAGGCAATCTTCGCTTTCGAGTCACGACTCAGGAATGAGCCACCAGGAGGATTCACCGACATCCATTTCGTGCCGGGCAATCCGCGGACGGTAATGGGTGGTCTTGCCTATTATTTTTGAACACCCCGATCGAGAGTGTTTTCATGGCCGCGGAAGCCGGGCTGTCTAGACCGATCAGACCGGGTGAAAGCATGCCGGTGGACTTCTTCGAATCCAATCACGCGCTCGAAGTCGACCGTGAACGAGCATTCGGGTTTCGGTTGGCCATTCCTGCTGGCGCCTCGGCCCGGGTTGAACCTGGCGAAGAGAAAAAAGTGACGCTTGTGGCATTTGGCGGTAACCGAATTGGCCACGGTGTGAATGGATTAACTGAAGGATCATTGAATGATCCGGCGGTCAAAGCCAAGGCTGTGGCACTTGCCGCTGATCGCAGATTTGAGCTAAAAATAATAGAGGATCGTCATGAATGATCACGATTTTAAGGTAAGGAGTCTCATATGAAACCGACATCTATTTCACAATTCATCGACCATCATTATCGACACTTCAACGCGGCGGCGATGAAAGACGCGGCGCATGCCTACAGGGCTCACTTGGACAAGGGTGGGAAAATGCTGGTGACGCTGGCCGGTGCGATGAGCACAGCCGAGCTGGGGTTGTCGCTGGCCGAAATGATACGCAGAGACAAGGTTCATGCGATTTGCTGCACGGGAGCCAATCTTGAAGAGGATTTATTCAACCTTGTGGCGCAAAAACATTACGAGCGTATCCCGCGCTATCGGGAGCTGACGGCGCAGGACGAACAAGCCTTATTGAATCGGCATCTGAATCGGGTCACCGACACCTGCATTCCGGAAGCCGAAGCGATGCGGCGCATTGAGGCTGCGGTGGGGACTGAATGGATGGTGGCGGATCGCGCGGGTGATAGGGCGTTTCCGCACGAGTTTCTCTATCGACTTTTAGTCAAAGGCACGCTCAAAGAAAGTTATCAGATCGATCCGATCGACAGTTGGATGTGT
>NZ_JBLYIG010000302.1:0-4494 GCF_049222245.1 Nitrospira sp. BLG_2
CGTCAGATCGACAGAGTTTCTTTCACAGCTGGGATAAGAAGATACCTGACAGCTCGCGGTTTACCGTCTTGAGCGATTTTGGTGGGGCAGCGGTACGTGACAATGAGACGGGGCTGGTGTGGGAGCAATCGCCGGAGACGAAAACCGTGAATTGGCAAGGGGCACGATTTCAGTGTACGAGCCGCAAGATCGGCGGGCGCATGGGTTGGAGACTCCCCTCAGTGCATGAACTGGCAAGCCTAGTGGATCCTTCCGTATCGCCGGGCCCCACTCTCCCGGCAAGCCATCCGTTTACCAACGTGCAGGCTGCCCACTATTGGTCAGCAACATCCTTCGCTGGGAAACCGACACACGCGTGGAACGTGGGCTTCATTATGGGCATGGTGCACGACATTAAAGTAACGGAACGTCACAATGTCTGGTGCGTGCGTGGTGAGAATACCGCGGATGCGTATTAATTGTCCGATGGCCTGATAAAGAGTCCGAGTAGATTCAGGCAGGATATTCGTGCCACTTTAGATAAACAGGAGAACCGGCTCTTTTAATCAAGAGACCTTTTCCAAACACAACGCACATCTTCCACACCGTTGATTGAGGGCTCGCATCCGATTTGCAGCACGAGGAGATTGGAGAGATCGCCATAGACGATGGCTTTGCCACAAGGACAGAATACACATCGTTCTGGCTATTGAGAGTCGCTCCATGAAAAACCGTATCGAACACGATTATGCTCCGGGTTCCGACCTCTATGAAAAGCATCTCGGGTCAGCCTTGTTCGAGCCCTATGCGGTGGATCTTGCCGAGAAGATAGCGGCCGATTGCACACAGGGTTCCGTGCTCGAGATGGCCTGCGGAACAGGCATTCTTACTCAGCAGCTTCGTGCACGCCTGAAGCCATCTGTGTCCCTGACGGCGACTGATCTCAATCCCGGCATGCTCGAGTACGCGCAGAAGAAGCTGAACGGGGTGGAAGGAATTACATGGAGACCGGCGGACATCACGGACCTGCCGTTCCCCAATGCCTCGTTTGACGTAGTCGTGTGCCAGTTTGGCCTCATGTTTGCGGCTGATAAAGATCGTGCCTTTTGCGAGATGCGCCGAATCTTACTCAACGGCGGCTTGCTTGCGTTGAGTGTATGGGACCGTCTCGAGACCAATTCTTGGGGGTTGATTGTCCAGGAGACGGTTTCGGGTTTTTTCCCGAAGAATCCCTCGCAATTTTTCAAGGCACCATTTAATTCTCACGATGTGGATGCCTTACGAAGTTTGCTGATCGCACACGGTTTCGATCAGATCGAGATCCACGCAGTGTCAAAGGAGTGTTACAGCACTACGGCAAAAGGGCTGGCAATCGGTATGATTCAAGGCTCGCCGTTGCTCGCTGAAATTCAAGAGCGAGGCGGTTCTCCCGAACCGATCGTTGATGCCGTGGCTGCAATCTATGCACGGACCGGAGGAGACAATCCGTATCGCGCGCCGATGCAGGCAATTGTCGCAACCGCGCGGGCGAGCGGATGATATCCACCGTGATTCAATGAGGGCTATCAGACATTCCTGAATATCGGCCGCACATCCGCGGTATATTCCCGCAGCCAATATCCAGCGCTCTTCAATAGGCACATCCTGCTCCGGCCTGAGCATGGATTCCATATTAGGCTTGCAGCCCGTTAAAAAAGAAAATCGGCTTAGTTCGGTTCAAGCACCTTTTCGAGCAACTCGGTCGCACAGAGCCGCACAACTCCGGCTTCATCTCTGGAGAGGGGTTCGCCCCGCGCCACAAGGCTTTGTATCCGTTCACTCACCGAAATAAAATCCGTGATCTCCCTTCTGAATCCGTTGGTATACGTTTCCATACGAGCAAACCTCCATCGGCGGGAAGAGTTGTTATGGAGGCCAGATAATTTCTCAAGCAATCTAGTCAAGCCCCTATAAATCGGCCTCCCCATAGTTCGGGTGGGCATCCGAGCCCCTTGACTTCTCCGTCGATTGCATTATCTGACAACCATAGTTGGATCGGCGCAGCGCCAGTGACATGACCCGGCAGCTAACTACGAAAGACTAGAAGGAGATTACTATGGCACTCGTACGATGGGATCCGTTTCGGGAATTGGAGGAAGTGTCGGATCGGTTGAATCGGATGTTTGCGCGCCCTGCTGCTTCGGGAACTCACGGCAAGGAAACGATGATTGTGGCTGATTGGACGCCGTCTGTTGATATCAGTGAGACCGAAGGAGAGTATCAGATCAAGGCCGAGATTCCGGATGTGAGAAAGGAAGATGTGAAAGTCACGGTCGAGGATGGCGTGCTCACGATTCAGGGTCAGCGTAAGCAGGAGAAGGAAGAAAAAGGAACGAAGTATCACCGGATTGAGCGATCCTACGGGAGCTTTGCCCGGACCTTTTCTTTGCCCGATGTCATCGAAACGGACAAGGTGAAGGCCGAGTTCAAGGATGGAGTGTTGAATCTCCACCTGCCGAAGTCGGAGAAGGCGAAACCGAAAGCCATCGAAGTGAAGGTGGCATAAATCCTTCAGACAATGTCTTCTAAAAATCAAGGCCCGCCTTATCAGCGGGCCTTGGTGACGTCTTCCCCAAAAACGACGACAGCTCACCAGTGGACGGTTACCAAGGATAATATGAGTAGCCTGGACGGACCATGTAACTCGCCACAGAATCGATATTGAGTTGGGTTCGCGTACGATCTGGAGTGCAGCCACGTCCGCACAGTCGCAACCAGTCCACCTTCAGCTTGTGGCACTTGATCGGCGGGCCATGCGTGACGATGAACAAATAGTAGCGGCTAGGGACACATTCTTCCGTGATGATGCAACCGGGGAATTTTCTGTTCAAATATTCCCGAATGACGCAGAGGTTTTCATCGATTCGGCGCTGTACATGAGCCTTGGGCATAACATTAAATTTTTGCCACCGTAGCCAGTCGGATAATGTCTCGCCAACTAGGCAGGTCCCGAGTCAGTCTCAGTTTTATCAATTCCTCTCAATAGTACCGGCTCAGCCTCTATCGTTTTAGAGATGAGGGACTCATTTTGGGAGTCTGGTTCACGGCGTGGCTTGGGTAGTGAAAAAGATCATGGAAAGACCGTAATCTCAAGCTATAACACCGCTTATTTGAGCAGTGAAGTAGTCCAGCAAGGCAATCTTAGGATCACTAGTGGTTGCATCAGTATTCGGATGTCAGAAGAAACGCTACGGTGTGAAAGTTATGCACAAAGTTAGCAGAGCAGCTTTACTTTTGAAGAAACCCTACGTGGAGGTGAGTTTATTATGTGAGGTGCACCATGACGACGACTCAAGCTGCAGAACTCAGGGTCAAGTGGAAACAGCAGTCACATCCTCTTCCTAAATGCGAACATTTGAATCTTGAATTGGAATGGAGCGAGGGCGGCTATCGGACCGGTAATTACAACTGCATTGTGTGT
The DNA here is from genome assembly GCF_049222245.1 of Nitrospira sp. BLG_2. Classification (NCBI taxonomy): domain Bacteria; kingdom Pseudomonadati; phylum Nitrospirota; class Nitrospiria; order Nitrospirales; family Nitrospiraceae; genus Nitrospira; species Nitrospira sp. BLG_2. The sequence goes on from NZ_JBLYIG010000302.1 coordinate 3,440, forward strand.
GGAGAGAACGTGGTGAAAACATGCGGCCAATCGTGAACCGGCCCGCATCTTCACTATGGCAGCCTGCCAAACCGGCACACCCTTCTCCCCGTTATTGGTTCAGAATCCATATTGGCTGTGTCGCACTGCGACAAGAGGGAGTACGTACCATGTGAAGATGATCGACGGCGGTGGGGCTGTATTTCCCAGACTACGGATTTAAGCATTCCGAGCACCGGCAGAGGCCAACATTGTCTTTGCGATATTCAATTCATCCTCTGAATAGCCTTGAACATAACCGAAGACTTTATCGAATCCGAATGCCGCCTTCCCCTTTGCTTCTATGCGCTCTTGGCCATCGCCCCCATGAGCTTTGAATACCAGCGCTCCCGAACGATCGAAAAAATTGGCGGACATCGTCGTGACAAAACCCTCCTGCGGAAGGCCGGGTAGCCGTTCCAACCGTGTCGTGACCTTCATGAGTTGAACTCCGTTGCTATCGTGAATCTCGTATCCACCTTGAAGGTCCACGGTCTTGACACAGCGGCCGGGGTTGATTGTAAGCACATTCCCGACCAAACGAAACAACAGCTTGCCCTCTGAATTGAGAACATTACCTGTCACCAACGGATGGCTCGAATCGTCTGGCGGTTCCGCGCCCACGAGAAAAAAATCATCCTGGGAACCCAGCTCTCCAAGAACGAATGCGTTACAGATATTACCCGCTACAACGTAATTATGATGGCGTCCTAGCGCGAATATGTTCTTTACGAGTGTAGAAGTAGGCATAATGCTGTTCTCCTCAGCCGAAGACGTATTAGAGCATCATCATTCTTGTAATGCTCCCCATTAGTCAAGCGGCTCCGAACTGGGTGCTGTGGCTGCTCGCTATTCCTTGTCCGACATAGCACAGCGTCCGATACGCTGAACAACGAACGCATGTCGCTTTGCGATGGTCGCCGAGACGCGCCGCCTCATGGCCAGACCTCCACATCGATTTTTGGGAGTTCGTATAGGAGCGGACGAGTTCCGGTCTTGAAAAGGATTGAGATCGTCAAGACAAAAGTCGCTAAGAT
>NZ_JBLYIG010000303.1:0-14420 GCF_049222245.1 Nitrospira sp. BLG_2
ATCATGATGAATGCGGCCAACATCAATTTAGTCGCTTTCTCGCACTATTTGGAATCTATGGCAGGGCAACTTGTTGCTCTGTTCATCATCGCCATTGCGGCAGGCGAAGCGGCCGTCGGTTTGGCCATCATCATCGTCGTATTCAGAGGCAAGATATCCACGAATGTGGATGAAATGAATCTCTTAAAGTGGTAGCAGGATGTGGGCAATCACATCCAACGTTGCAGTCGGTGGCTTGTACTCCTCAACGTACCCCCCAAGAGTACGCTTTAGGTTCCGGCTCCGTGCAGCATGGTTGGCTAGCTGAGCATCCTCGGAATGGCACGGTACTGTGTCTGACTTGATTGATCTTCTTATCAAATTGATTCCTGTTTTCCCGCTGCTCGCCGTTGTGGTGAACGGACTGTTTGGACACCGCTATTCCCATGACATGGCCCATCGATTGGCTTGGGGTTCGGTTGGTTTATCGTTTCTCTGTACGATTGGAGTATTCACCGATGTCATGCGTACGGGAGCTTCTCATGAAGTCATTGTCTATCAATGGATCTTCGGCGGTGATTTGACGGTCGATTTAGCCTATCTGGTGGATCCTCTGACCTGCGCCTGGTTGCTGGTCGTCACCGGCGTCGGATTTCTCATCCACGTGTATTCCGTCGGCTATATGCACGGAGAAACTGGATTCACGCGCTTTTTTACCTACATGAACCTATTCATGGTTTCCATGTTGCTTCTTGTCATGGGGAACAACTATGTCGTGCTCTTTATCGGTTGGGAAGGTGTTGGGCTTTGTTCGTATCTCTTGATCGGTTATTACTATGATAAGGAGTCCGCCGCCAAGGCCGCATCCAAAGCGTTTGTCGTCAACCGGATCGGCGACGCAGGATTTCTCGTCGCCATATTTCTTGTCTTTATCAACTTCAAGACTCTCGACTATACGAAAGTCTTTGCCCAGGTCGGGCAACAACTGTCTCCAGACATGGCCACCGCCATCGCTCTCTGTCTCCTAGTGGGTGCAATCGGGAAGTCCGCGCAACTGCCTCTCCACACATGGCTGCCCGATGCGATGGAGGGTCCCACGCCGGTGAGCGCGTTGATCCATGCGGCGACCATGGTGACCGCCGGTGTCTACATGATCGTCCGTAATCACGCGATCTTCGATCTCTCACCGTTTGCAATGTCGATGGTGGCGTTTATCGGTGGCGGCACCGCCTTGTTTGCGGCGACCATTGGGCTCGTCCAAACCGACATCAAGCGCGTCTTAGCTTATTCGACGGTGAGCCAGCTCGGATACATGTTTCTTGGTTGCGGGATCGGCGCCTATACGGCGTCCGTTTTTCATGTCATGACCCACGCATTCTTCAAGGCGTTATTGTTCTTGTCCGCAGGGTCGGTGATCCATGCGTTGTCGGGCGAACAGGATATCCGAAAGATGGGCGGACTGAGCAGCCGAATTCCTTGGACTCATCGTCTGTTTCTGACCGGTACCATCGCAATCGCCGGTCTTCCTCCCCTAGCGGGCTTCTGGAGCAAAGACGAAATTATGGCCCATGCCTTCATCAATCAGCACTATCTCCTGTACAGCATGGCCGCCGTTGGGGCACTACTGACATCTTTTTATATGTTCCGCCTCGCGTATCTGACATTCTACGGTTCTTCTCGAATGGATCCTCATACGGCTGAGCATGTGCATGAATCTCCGATGGTCATGGTCGCCCCTCTGATGGTTCTTGCCTTTCTTTCGATCGTGGGTGGAGTGATCTTAGGGTTTCCACCGGAGCATGGCTGGTTGCATGGATTTTTGGGGCCGGTCGTCGGGGTGAGGGGCGAGCATGAGGCCAGTGCCGGCATGGTAGTTCTATTGATGAGCATCGCGATCGTCATTGCGTTGTTGGGATGGGGACTTGCGCATTTCCTCTATGTCGTGAGCCCGACGACCTCTGAAGACTGGGCGAAGAGATTTTCCGCCGCGTACCGAATCTTATTGAACAAGTACTATGTTGATGAATTCTACGATGTCATTTTTGTCGAGCCGCTCAAACGTCTGGGTGCAATGCTTGACTGGTTCGATCGTACGGTCATAGATGGTCTCGTGCGCGGAGTGGGTCGGCTCACGGATTGGGGTGCCTCCGCTTCTACATGGTGCGAGAAATACATCGTCTATGCGGGGCTCAACGTGATCGGCTATGGAAATCATCTCGCGGCTCGCGAAGGTCGGAAGATACAGAGTGGAATGGTCCATCATTATGCCGCCATCATCGTTGCGGGGCTCTTCCTTCTCGTTCTCGTCGTTCAATTGTTTGCTCAGATGTAGGTCTTAACTCGGCTAGACTTTATCCATGCTCGAAGAACTCACAGCCGGATTTCCCATTTTGTCTTGCATTCTTTTTCTCCCGGTCGTCGGGGCAGCTGTGCTCTGGCTGTTCGACGAAGAGGATAGGGTCCGGACTTCCGCTCTCACGATTGCGCTGGTGGAGCTGGCGCTCTCTGTATTCGTATTATTGCGTTTTGTGCCGGACTCTGCCGCTATGCAATTCACCGAGCGTGTCCGATGGATTCCGGCATTAGGCATCAGCTATCACCTGGCAGTCGATGGAATCAGCGTATTGTTCGTCGGGCTCACGGCTTTTTTGACGGTCTTGGTGGTCGTGTACTCGTGGGATACGATCCGACATCAAGTCAAGCTGTACATGATGTGTCTACTGACGCTCGAGACGACGACAATGGGTGTCTTCGTATCGCTGGATTTGATCCTATTCTTCGTATTCTGGGAATTGATGCTGATTCCAAGCTATTTTCTGATCAAGCTATGGGGCGGGGGGGCCGAGCGTCACTATGCCGCGCTGAAGTTCGTTCTTTATACGCTCTTGGGCAGCGTGTTCATGTTGGTGGGCATCGCGTTGCTGAACATCAATTATCATCAATGGGCCTCCCTGCATCATACGGATCAGGTCTTTTCGTTTGATTTCCTCGAACTCCTGACGGTACCGATTCCGATTTCACAACAACTCGTCATCTTTTGGCTGATGTTTCTCGGATTCGCGTTCAAAGCACCGGTGTTTCCCTTCCACACATGGTTGCCTGATGCGCTGTTGGAGGGGCCGATCGGGATGGCCGTGGTGTTGGCAGGTCTGAAGCTGGGCACGTACGGTTTCATGCGCTTCAGCATTCCCTTGCTTCCGGATGCATCGAAAAGCGAGGCGGTCGTCATGGTCGTGGTCGCGCTCGGGCTCTGTGCGATTCTCTACGGAGCTTGGATGGCCTTGGTTCAAGCCGATTTTCGACGCTTGCTGGCCTACAGCAGCATCAGCCATCTCGGCTTTGTGGTCGTGGGGTTGTTTGCGTTGAACTATCAAGGTCTGCAAGGCAGCTTACTGACCATGATCAATCTGGGATTCAGCACGGCGGGGCTTTTCTTTATCGCCGGGTTTCTTTATTCTCGGCAGCAGACGACTCATTTGTCCGCGTTCGGGGGAATGGCAAAACAAGTGCCTCTTCTGGCGACCTTTCTTTTCATTATCGGAATGGCGTCGATCGGGCTTCCCGGCACCAACGGCTTTGTCGGAGAGTTTCTCATTCTGTTAGGAGCGTTCAAAGCCAAATGGTGGGTCGGTGCCGTCGCCGTTCTGGGAGTGATTTTCGGAGCCGCGTATTTTCTCTGGTACTACGAGCGTTCGATGTTAGGTCCGTTAGGTGCTGCGGTGAAAGGGACAATGAGCGACCTGCAACCGCGCGAGAAAATTATTGCTGTGTCACTGTCCATCATGATTCTCTGGATTGGACTTTATCCATCTCCATTCCTTCGAATCATGAACGGATCTGTCCAAGCCCTCGTTGATCGACTCCATCATGAGACGACGGCGTCACTTGAAAGTTTCCAGATGAGACGAGGATATTAGGTCGGCCTATGGGAGAGTACGCACTGCTGTATATTCTCTTCGCTCCGTTCGCAGGAGCCCTGGCGTTGATTTTTATATCCAATCGGCAACCCCTGCTCGTTCGAAGCATAGCGACGAGCGCCGCCTTCGTATCGCTGATTGCGTCGCTGTATCTCTTTTATGCGTACGATCCGGTGAAAGGCGGATTCCAATTTATCCAAAAGTATGAGTGGTCCAAGCAGCTCGGCATTTCCTTGTACCTTGGGGTTGATGGGATCGGGACTCCGCTCGTCCTTGCTTCATCGATTCTGCTGTTTGCCGGCATCTTCGTCTCTTGGCATATCAGGGACCGCACGAAGGAGTTTTACATCTGGTTGCTGATCTTGGCGGCCGCCACGATCGGCGTGTTCATGTCCCTCGACCTGTTCTTCCTTTACTTCTTCTACGAGATGTCCGTCATCCCGATGTACTTGTTGTTGGGCATGTGGGGCAGCCACACCAAAAAGTATTTGGAGATGACCGACCCCGAAGGGTTGAAGAAGAGGGACTCGGTCGGCTTCATTATGAATTTTGGCTCAAACAGCAAAGAGTATGCGGCGATGAAGTTGGTGCTTTTCCTATCTGCTTTTGCCGTCGTCGCGCTGATGGGTATTCTACTCATTTATAAATTTTCTGGCCTGAACACGTTTGATATCTTGGTGCTCCGCGAACAGGCCAATCTCATGAATATCCCGGTGCTGGGGACAACGTTGGACAAGATCATCTGGGTGTTGGTCTTCTTCGGCTTTGCGTCGATCGCTCCGCTGTGGCCCTTGCATTCCTGGTCTCCGGTTGGCCATGCGGCTGCGCCGGCGGCGACCAGCATGCTTCATGCGGGCGTTTTGATGAAGCTGGGGCACTTTTCCATTATTCGGGTGGCTTTCGAAATTCTTCCTGAAACGACCAGGGAATTGATGCCGATCGCTGCCGTTCTGTGCATATTCAGCATTATTTACGGCGGCTTCGTTGCGTTTTACGCTAAAGACACCAAGTATGTTATCGGCTATTCCAGTTCCAGTCACATGGGCTATGTGTTTCTCGGCATGGCGGCTTTGAATTACATCAGTTTGAGCGGGGCCGTGATCTACATGTTCGCCCATGCGATGGCGACCGGCATGCTCTTCGCAATGGCGGGATGGGTCTATGACCAAACCCATAGTCGTGACATTCCCTCATTGGGCGGTCTCTCGAACAAAATGCCCTTCATTTCTGCCTGTTTTGTCGTGGCCTGCATGGCGTCGATCGGGATGCCAGGCACGGTGAATTTTATTGCGGAAATCATGATCATCGTTGGAAGTTGGAACAAATATCCTTTTCAAGTCATCGTCGCCATGCTGGGTATCGTATTGACCTTGGCCTACCTTTTCAAAATGATGCGAGGGCTTTTTTACGGGCCGATGAACCAAAAATACAGCCATGCGCACGATGCGGTTTCTACGGTCGATCGCCTGCCCCTGTTGATCATGATTGCCGTCAGTGTGGGGTTCGGCATTTTTCCGATGCATTTGTATGATGTTGTTCGTTCGGGCGTGAATCCGTTGGTTGCGAAGATTACGCTCGTGGTTCCAGTCGCAAAAGCCGATGACGGGTTAGAGGTGATGGGGAAGGCGACGGCGCCAGAAAAGACTTCTGCTCCGTTGATTGTGCACGAGCCCATATCCTATACGTCTCAGGTCTCACGAAAGGGTCGCGAATGACGTTCTCCCTGAACATGACCTTTTCCGACCTGCTGCTCCTATTGCCGGAGATCTTTCTGACCTGCTGGCTGTGTGTGGTGCTCATCGTCGATTTTTCTCTTCCGCGCTTACCTAAGGAACGACTGGCCTATCTCAGTGTCGCTGGCCTTGTAATCGCACTCGCCTGTTTAGGCTGGTTCGACGTCAATCAAATTTCAGGCACGCTCTTCGGCAACATGTTCGTACTGGATCGCATGGCGATATTTTTCAAGGTCTTTATTCTGGGAGCGACGATACTCGTCATCCTGACATCAATCGAGTACGTCAATCGATTCACTCTTTTCCGGGGGGAGTATTATTGCCTCGTTGTCATGGCGGCACTCGGCATGATGTTCATGGTGTCCGCCAACGATCTGCTGTCCGTCTTCGTCAGTCTTGAATTCGCAACGCTGGGGTTTTACGTTCTGGTGTCTTATCTACGTGATGATTTGGCTTCGAACGAAGGTGGGCTCAAGTTTTTTATTCTGGGTGTTTTTGCAGCCGGCCTGCTCGCTTACGGGATCAGTCTCGTTTATGGTGAAACCGGTAAGCTCGTCTTCTCGGAAATGGCATCCGCTCAGGCAACCCCCGGATTGGTCATTGGGTTTTTGCTGATCTTTGCTTCTCTGGGATTTAAGATCGGCGCCGTTCCATTCCACGCATGGATTCCCGATACCTACCATGGTGCTCCGACTCCTGTAACGACTTTCTTGTCGATCGCTCCAAAAGCTGCGGCCTTTGCGATCTTGCTCCGCATTTTCCTGGTGGCGTTGGTTGCGTTCAAGCCCCTGTGGGTGTCGCTTTTGGTGGTGGTGTCTATCCTATCGATGACCTATGCCAATATCGTGGCTATTGCACAGCGCAACATAAAACGGTTGCTGGCATATTCAGGCATCGCCCAAGTAGGGAATGTGCTGATCGGTCTTGCGGCAGGCACCAAAATGGGAAGTGATGCCATTTTGTTTTACCTTCTGGCGTACTTATTTGCCAATATCGGAGCCTTCGCCGTCGTCATCGCGGTCAGTCAGGCCATTGGAAGGGATGAAATCGAGGACTACCGAGGCTTAAACAGACGGTCGCCCTTTCTGGCATTCGCGATGTTGCTCTTTCTGCTGTCTCTGGCGGGTGTGCCCCCGCTCGCCGGGTTTATCGGCAAGCTGTACATTTTCGTGGCGGCCATCAAAGAAGGGCTCTATACATTGATCGCAGTCGGACTAATCAACATCGTGATCTCGATGTACTATTACCTCATTATTGTGAAGCAGATGTATATCAATGAACCGGTGGATCCCTCTCCGATCGGGATTTCTGGGCCGATGAAGGCGGTGATCTATGTCGGTTTAGCTGGGACTTTGGTGATCGGCATTTACCCGCAACCGTTCACGGATTGGGTGGTCAGCGCGACGCTCATGTTTGCGAACTTTGTCGGTCCTTCAGCGACTGTGATCCATCCTGGCCCCCTGCTAGGCAGTTAATTTCTGCTTCCGTCTCCTGAGAGTTCTGTTACAATTGCTACCATAGAAACAGGTATACTGCTTGGATTCCGAACGATCACCGAAGTGTTTGATGCAAGTCGTCCTGATCGATGAAATCGGCTTCCAACCATCCCTCACAGGCTCACCGTGTAGGGACCGAACGACCTAAACCGTCGGGTTCCGTTCCAGCGGGGTTTTCCGTTTTCTCCCGGGGTTCAGTTGCATGGTTTCACAGGCTGACCATCGAGCAGCGGGTCTTAGCCGGTTTCAGTCTGGTGTTCGTCGGGATTCTGATCATCAGCGCGATCTCCTATCACAACACAAGTATCCTTCTTACCAATAGCGAACTGGATAGTCGCAGTCATGATCTCGTGCAACTCCTGAATAGTGTCGATGCCGCGATGAGTGAAGCAGAAGACGCCCATCGGCGTTATCTGGTGACGGGAGAAGCATCGTATTTGGAGAGCTACAAGAAGGTCGTGAAGCAGAAACCGACATTCACCGTGTACCTCAATGACTTAGTCCGCGAGTCAGTGGGGCAACAACAACGGATCGGACTCCTCGATCGGATGATGGACCGGCAACTGAACGCTGAATCAAAAGCCATTGCTCAGTTTCAAGAAGGCGGCTTCCGAGCCGTCAAGAAAGCGGCCTTCGAAGGCGCCGGAAAACGCGAGCTCGGCATCATTCACCAAATCATTACGGAAATGGATTTGCATGAGCGGCAAGCAATAAGGCAACGGGTAATGGAATCCGCTGTCGGGACGAGAAATACCATTGTACTCCTCGGCATGGGTGCATTGTTGCAACTGGTTCTGCTGGCATGGGTGTATTACCTCATTCGGCATGACATCACGGAACGTCGACGTGTCGCTGGGGAGCTACAACGTCGAGGAGAACTCTTGGAGGCTGCAAACAAGGAGTTGGAAGCATTCAGTTATTCAATCTCTCACGACTTACGCGCGCCGTTGCGTCACATCGACGGCTATGCCGGACTCTTGCGTAAATCGGCGGAGCATTCGCTTAATCATAAGGCAGCTCGGTATTTGCAGACGATCTCAGACTCCGCTAAACAGATGGGACAGCTGATCGATGATCTGCTGGTGTTTTCTCGTATGGGTCGCCAAGAGATGCTTCGCACGGACGTCAACCTTGATCAGGTGATCAAAAACATTCTTTCCGATCTTCGCTTGGACTTGCAAGGACGAGAGATATCATGGACAATCGCCGCTCTGCCTGTAGTACAAGGCGATCCGGCTATGCTCCGGCAAGTATTTATGAACTTGATTGCAAATGCCGTGAAATTTACCAGCACCAGGCCGATCGCCACAATTGAGATCGGTGTGGAGCATCCCAGCTCTACGGAAATCGTGCTTTTCGTCCGCGACAATGGCGTGGGGTTCGACATGCAATATACCCCAAAACTGTTTGGAGTATTCCAGAGATTGCACGGAGCCGACGAGTTCGAAGGAACCGGTATTGGCCTCGCAAATGTTCGTCGGATCATTCACCGCCACGGGGGGCGGACCTGGGCCGAAGGTGTGCCGGATAAGGGAGCGACGTTCTACGTACTGCTCTCGACAGGGAGACTTGACTCATGACCATAGCCAAACCGATCCTCCTCGCCGAGGATAACCCTCGAGACGCCGAGCTGGCATTGGCGGCGATGGAGGCAGAGCATATTTGCGACAAAGTCGTTCTGTGCCATGACGGCGCCGAAGTGTTGGATTACTTGTATTGTCGAGGACAGTTCAAGTCTCGACTAAGAGGAAACCCTGCTGTGGTGTTTCTGGATCTGAAAATGCCTAAAGTGAACGGCCTTGAGGTCTTGCGTACCATTAAGGCTGACGCCAATCTTCGTCCAATTCCCGTCGTAATGCTGACATCATCGCGAGAAGAACGTGACCTGGCCGACAGTTATGCCCTGGGAGCCAACGCTTACGTCGTCAAGCCCGTGGAGTTTCATAAATTTTTATCCGCGGTCAAAGAGTTGGGAGCGTTCTGGGGTATCATCAATGAGCCTCCTCCTGAAAACTGCCGCTCCACTCAATGACCCCGCCATGACAACTCTGTTGAGAGTGCTGCATCTAGACACTAACCCACAAGATACTGATCGCATCCAGACGCTGTTGACCGATGGGGGCATTCCTTGTGCGATACGACGCGTGGAAACCCGTTGCGCCTTTACTTCAGCTTTGAACAATGACCAGGTGGATCTTATCTTGGCTGAATTCTCCATGCCTGAGTTTGATAATGGGGCTGCCTTAGAATTGACCCAACAGTCGGCTCCTGATGTACCGTTTATCTGTGTCTCGGCAGCACTTACTGAGCCCCTGTGCATTGAGCAAATGCAGCACGGTGCGACGGATTGCATTCATAAAGAAGGATTAGGGCGACTTGTCCCATCGGTGCGTCGAATACTGCGTGAGCAACAAGCGGAGAGGGCACTCCTCCAAAACGAAATGCAACTTCGGCAGCTGCAAAAACTTGAGGCCGTCGGTCGTTTGGCTGGAGGATTGGCACACGATTTCAATAATTTGCTAACGATCATCATGGGCCATAGCCAGGTTCTTCTCAATGAAACGGGCTCGGATCATCCGCTGAGAAACAGGGTAGAAGAAATACAAAAGGCGGGTGATCGCGCTAGGATTCTCATTCGCCAGTTGCTCACATTCAGCGGGAAGCAGCCTTCCGGAGCGAGAGTCCACAGCCTGAATACCACCCTCAGGAATGTAGAGACTATGCTTCGGAGGTTGATCGGAACTGATATTCAACTGACGTTGAGATTGAGCATGGAGGACCCCCGCATTAAAGCCGATCCTGCCTTAGTCGAGCAGATCGTAATGAATCTGGTCGTGAATGCCCGGGATGCGATGCCGGCTGGAGGCAAGCTGATGATCGAAACTGCTCCGGCTGGACTCGGCCATCAGCCAAGATACCGTGTCAGTCCGATACCGCCGGGAGAATATGTGAGGCTTTCAGTATCCGATACTGGCTGTGGAATGTCTTTAGAGATACAGGAGCATATCTTCAAGCCCTTCTTTACAACCAAGGATGAAGAAAAGGGAACAGGACTTGGATTGTCGACTGTGTTCGGCATCGTCACCGAAAGCGGTGGAGGATTGGATGTGATCAGTGAGAGTGGGGAGGGGACACGTTTCGATGTTTACCTTCCCCGTGTGATGAGTGAAATTGAAATGCCTACAGATGAGAACGTATCGTTGCAATCAGTGGAGGGTCATGAAACGATTCTTCTTGTAGAGGATGAAGAAGATGTTCGCATTCTCGTCCGGGATGAACTTCGTAAGCTCGGATATCGCATTGTAGAAGCAAGAAATGGTGTCGAGGCTTGTCTGGTGGCCACTCCCCATATTGGGAGGCTTAAACTGTTACTCACGGATATCGTGATGCCGGGGATGAATGGGACTGAACTGGCGAGGCATCTTCGCATGATTAAGCCAGAATTGAAGCTTCTCTTTATTTCAGGATATACCGATGACATTGGTATCGGAGCGGATGACCCTGCTAGTGCCTATCTGCAGAAGCCCTTTACACCTCAAGCTTTGGCGAGTTCCGTCCGTGAGCTTTTGGATATGCAGCCGACAAATCGGTTGAGGGACACTCAACAACCGGAGTCAATTGGGTAGCCATGGAGCGTCAAGCGACTCTGAATCATAAGCGGTCGTCACCTGCAGTACTGTCATGAATAGAAGTCGTTACTTCGAAGAGTCCAAGCATGCCGGGCGCGTTCTTCTACTGAGCGTCGTTCTGCTGCCCGGTCTGTGTTCAGCTCAGGATATCTCATGGGAGCGCCTTTCTGAAGGCGTAACGGTTTCGGTGTGGAAGCCAGGCGACGCTTGTCCCACTGTGCCAACCATGCTGGTTGTCGATATGGATCCGGAACGGACGAAGTTCTCTGTTCATCATTATGCTCAAGAAGGACTTTCAGAACCTCCCAGGATCGACGAATGGCAGAAACGAACAGGTCATCATGTGCTATTCAATGCGGGGTTGTTCCGTGAAAACTTCGCCTATCTCGGTCTTCTCTATAAGGATGGGCGTCCGTTGGGAAGCCGACGTCACACATCGTGGCAAGGATTGTTTGTCGCGGAACCGTCCGCGTCGGGATTGCAGAAGGCGAGGATCCTCGATCTGGCGGCAGAAAGTTTCGACGAAGAACAGCCGCATTACCGTGAAGCGGCACAGGCGTTGATGCTTTTGGATCGAACCGGCAAGATCCGTGTCCGCGAGAGTGGAAAACATGCCTATCAGACTATTGTTGCTGAAATGGAAACCGGGCACATCCTTCTCCTTAAAAGTCTCGGCGCCGTTCGCTTATACGACATCGGTCGATGTTTCAAGGATGCGCTTCCTGCTGTGCGTCAAGCGATGGCAATGGACGGAGGGTCATCTTCAGATCTCCGCATTGAGGAGTCTCTGTGGGAAAGGAACTTACAGGCACAAGAACATGCTTCCTGGAAGAGTCTCTTCGGCAGTTCGGGCAGTCATATTCCGTTGCCCACCGTGATTGGGGCCAGTCCCAGGTAATGATCAAGTCTTGGCTGAAAATTGTCGGAGCAGCGATGTGCCTAGCAGTTGGAGGCTGTGCCGATGGCGCAAAAATCGTTCAGCAACACGACATGGGTGGGGTCGTCATCTATCCGTTTAAAGAAGGGCAAGGCCCTATGCTGTCCTCCTTCCGCAAGGATGCCCTTGACCTCATGAAAGAGAAATGTGGAAGCAGGCTCTACAGCATCCTTCGCGAGGGAGAAACCAAAGGGCGCACGCGAGTCGTAAGCCCGCTGGATGGGGCACAAGAAGTGGTAGAAGAGCGGCGGTGGGGGATTCAATTCGAGTGCAAATGATGGATGCGAACGTACAAATCCATGCGAGTGCCACTAGGCTTTCTTCATCGTGTTCATGAGTTCTTGAATGGTTACGAGACTGATGAGCTGGACCTGTTCTCTCTCCACACGTGCTTTCCCATCCTGTTCTTGACGGTCCACAATGACTAGCGCATGATTTACTCGAAGTCCAGCCTCCCTTGCGACTTCTATCGCTTTCAGCAATGACCCACCGCTCGTGAGCACGTCATCTACGATCAACGCTCGATCGCCGGGACAGATGGTACCCTCGATCAACTTTCCCAGTCCATGGTCCTTGGGCTGCTTCCGCACGACGAACGTCCGCCAGAGACGCCGACGTGAAGCAGCGCAGGCAAAATCGGAAATGGTCACGGCAATGGGGATGGCTCCGAGTTCGAGGCCACCCAGACAATCGAATTCAATGTCAGTGAGCGCCTCGTAGGCCAGTTTGGCGACCAGACGACGCGCTTCCGGATGCCCCAAGAGGGCACGGCAATCGACATAGAAAGGGCTGATCTCGCCGGATGCGAGCTTGAATCCCTTATAGCGATCCCACTTAAATGACTGCGTGGCATGGAACGTTTCTGTCAGTTGGTCCCGAACCGTCACTAGAGGTCCTCCCCTTTCAGTGTCCGCCATGTGTCGGCATTCTACACTGCTTGGCCGACTGCTGACAGATCTTTTCACCGATCTATGTGTTGAGCTACCGTGGAGAAGCGAGGGATCTGCTCGGCTAAAGTGTCGGCGACCAACTCACGATCAACGGGCCGGACATAACGGAGTGCCACGCTAGGATGTTTCGGCCGGAGTTGATCGAGGATGTCACGTGTCTCAATTTCAGAATGAGAACCTCCGGGTGTAAACATGGTGGTCGTCACAGTGATCTCAGTGGCTCCTGTTCAATGAGGTGTTCCACGCCTCTTCCAGGGTTGGAGCGCGGAACTCGTTATAGGCTAGTCCGAACAAGATGTTATTGAGTTGGAACTGTAATCGTGCCACGACGGTTTGAAGCCGGGATTGGTAAGGGTCGGTTGATGGCATCCGCGACCACCGACAGATCTTCATATCCAGATTCCAGCTCTTCAGCGGACGGCGGTTGTCTGGCTGCGGCGTCGGGCTCTAGCTGTGTCCCTAAATTTTGCGGGCAATCTTTAGGGATATCGCAATTCTCGACCAACCGCATAACCTCACGAAGAGTGCCCAGCCCGCTTCAACTTCCGGGCAGACCGGGACCCGTTCAACGTAGCGGCCCAGGATATCGAGTACAAAATGGTCATGCTTGTGTCGGTCGTCGACGAGGAGAAAGTTCACGATCCACCTCCTCATGGGCACCGCCCTGAGGCAATCTTGCCCCCTAATAGCAAATGTGCGGTGCGGAAACTATTCGAGTAAAAGGGACGAGTCTCGAGATAGAGCTCGAATGAGACAAGGAGGAATATTGTAATAAAGTGACTGCTGAGTCACTTTTCATCCTGCTTGATCGGCCCGCGAACGCACCAGACTGGATAAGTGTATATTTTGATGAAGCTCAACACGTTGCCAAGGAATGCGTCCACGTACCGTGCATATGATGGCTGATTGGCTTCGGGGACGACCGTCCAATAGGATGTTGGTTGAATGTTCAAGAATGGATGTCCCGGTGGGATATTCGGAATAGGAGAGTCCACCGCTGGACCAACCAGGCTACGCATTTCGGTTGGCGCCGGCAGACGCCAACCTTTATGGCCGCCGGTCGCTCGGGTAACGCATGCGGCACGCGCTTCGTTCCATGTCAAACGAGTTGGCGTTGGGGAAAGCTCCCAGATGAGGTTTGTATCTTTATCGAGGACTGCATTGTTGTTGAAGTCGGGCAAAATCACGAAGCGCTGGTCCGCCGGGTGCGCCTGTTGCCAATTCTGGATAATAGTGGCGATGACCTGTTTTTTTCCTTCTGTCTGAGAATTGATCTGCATGTATGCCAGCAAGAAGAGCGCGCCCATCGCAATTATTGCAGCAACGATTCCTCGCGAGCTTGCCCATCCAGGTGGTCTCATATTACTCCCGACCAAAGAAATATCCTACGCTGCGAGGTCCAAAAGGATCAACGTTTCCAGAGTCGAGTTTTCTTGAGCAGGTGACTACATATACACTAGTACTTGAGAAAGGTAATGGGAGAGGGTCAATATAACTCATGGAAAAAACAGCGCTTAAGTGCTGGATGGAGAATGAATTTATCGATTGGCATTAGCATATCGATTTGAGGTAGTATTGCTGGGGAACCAGTTAAGTATTGTGAAGCGGAGAGATAGCAGTGAGATATCAGATCAGTAAGGTCTGAATAAGGAATGGAAGAAATAGGAAGTGAGTATCAATTAGCCAAAAGGGAGGTCACACTATGGCAAACGATCGAGGGTATGACATCTCGCAGTGGTACGATTCGAAGCCGGTGAAGATCGGGTGGTTGGCGATTTT
>NZ_JBLYIG010000304.1:0-3108 GCF_049222245.1 Nitrospira sp. BLG_2
AGTGGGCCGACCGCGTTCTGATCTCGTCCGGGTTGGTAGGTCTTCAGCATTTTCTTGATCGTGGATAGTAACCGCGCTTCGTCCACAAGCGGAACTTTCACCCGGATGCCGCGTCCTTCGTTCCGACCGAGTGAAATGATGTGGTGTTCAACCATGGGTCCCTGCTTACCGTCCGAGTACGTGAATGCCACTTGTCTCGCAGGAAATCCGGCCAACGTCGTGTCCTGATCCTTCCGCCATTTCACCGTGACCGCTTTCTTCTCATACAGGTCCGCAATGATGCGTCGATGCGCATCGGCGAATTCCTTGAGAGTCTGTCGTCCGTCCTGACTGCTGCCGCTGACCACATTCATGTGGCCGGATAAGGCGACCAGGCTGTGTTCGATCGGGGGGTACAGTGTCACCCCTATTCCGTCCGGCAGCGGGTTGCCAAGGCGCCAGTCGTCCGGATAGCGGACGGAAAACCCAAAACGAGCGTTCGTATAGAGCGTCCAACCAGTCTCATCGTTCGTGTCGGTCACTGCGCCAAGAGATGGCATGGCATCCGTGGCGAGAATCGTCGCGGCCAGAGTAAACACAAGATATCCGTGGAGCGTCAGCGTCTTCATAAGGCGGTTCTCTCCTTCATTACTCCATCGACTTGGCGCAGCGAAACCCGACTGTCGCGGCACGCTGGCCCGGTGACGCTCCGCTTCTTGTCGCGGTCCGTAGCAATACAGGCGCGCTCTTCCACGATCCGCCCCGCACCACCTTATAGCGGCCCTGACTGGCTCCCCGCGGGTGGCGGTCGGGCATGGTCGCATAGTAATCGATCCCAAACCAATCTTCGACCCATTCGGCGGCATTCCCGGCCATATGATGCAGACCGTAGGGACTTCGTCCCTCTTCGCCGCGTTCAACAGAAGCCACCATGGGTATTTCGTGGACATGGTACTGCCCGAACATAGCTAATCCCATGACCGGAGATTTGCGGCCCCAGGGAAAGAGATTGCCCTGTTCTCCCCTCGCGGCCTTTTCCCACTCGGCTTCGGTTGGAAGGCGTTTGCCCTGCGCGCGGCAAAAGTCCGAGGCCTCCGTCCAGGTGACGTAGAGTGCCGGCCAACGAGCAAGGGTGGACGGCGGCACGGCATGAACGGTCATTGTGTGATCGATCAGTTTACGAATTTCTTCCGGAATGGACCGTTGTTGCCGGTTTAGCCACAGTAAAAATTCTCCAAGGCTCACCTCGTCTCGATCGATCTCAAACCGATCCAGCCACACGCGACGCTGCGGTTGTTCGGTGTCGTCGTAAGGAAGATCAAGGCCGTAGAGGTCGTGGCTGGCCTTGGCAGTCCCCATGAAAAAAAGGCCTTCGCCGACGGTGATCATGGGTGAACCATGAGCGAGCGCGGCGATGCGCTCATGAGGTGATTCCTCCTCTGCTCTTCCAAAGACCGGGTTCAATAGGAATGCCGCGAGTACCACAAAGGCGGGAAGTCTGAAAGCAGCCAGAGTATGTCTCATGGCTTCCTGTACCGAGAACATCGTCCAGGAGTCAATGGTCCGGCGAGGGCAGCGGCACAATCCTCTTGGTCATGAGACTCGCTTCGATTGTTGACATGTTGGATTTGGGAAACTTACTATATTGCTCCACCGGCAAGTTGAAGTTCGTCCTAAGTTCCAAAACCGATATGATCCCGCCATTATCAGACCATCAGGAGCAGAAGTCCTAACCCATGGCGCTTACGGAAACAACATCCACTCGAGCGTTGCGAGAAAAGACCGACAAAAGCCTGGAGGAGGAACGCGACAAGACCGATGAATACTTGACGCAACCGTTTCAAGAGGTCGAAGACAACACTCATGAAAAAGTCCATTCGATCCGCCATGCCGTTGATCAGGTTAAAGAAAACCAACGTGAGGCTCTGGACGACGACAAAGAACGCGTCCGTGCAACAGCTGACACTCCCCTTTCACAGGTAGACGATGAACTGTTGGCCGAAGAGCGCGAACGACTCGACACATTGCAGGCGGCCGAGCGCGAAGCCGTAGATCGCGTTCGTGCAGAGGAGCGCGCTCAAAAGGAATCACTCGTCAACGCGCTACTGGACCATGAGCGTCGACAGACCGACAGCCATCTCCTCGATGAACGAATCCACGTGGACAGAGAGCTTATTACAAGGGAGCAATTTCTTTCCATTGTCAGTCACGATCTCAAGAACCCTCTCGCCGCCATTTCGATCAGCGCGCGCTTGATACGAAAAAGCATTTCCAAAGGCGAGACCGGCGGTCTTCTGGAACATCTGGGACGAATACAACACAGCGCCGATGCCATGAGCCGGATAATAAGCGATCTGCTCGACGTAGAACGAATGGCGCAGGGCAAGCTGACACTTGACCTTGCAAAGGTCGATCTTCGAGTTCTGTTACAAGAATGTGGTGAGCTTTTTGCCCCACTCGTGTCACAGCAGGCGTTTTCAATGGAAATTGATGCAGGAGCCGAGCCTCTCTTCGCTGATCTTGATCACGATAGAATTCTGCAAGTGTTGTCCAACTTGATCGGAAATTCACTGAAATTTACTCCCAATGGAGGCGCCATTAAGCTCTCTGCGCGTAAACGAGAGACTCACGTTGAAGTGTCGGTAACCGACAACGGGCCGGGGATTTCCGCGGAGGCACAGGCGCGAATTTTTGAAAGGTTCTCACAGCTCAATGTGGCCGGCCACCAGGGACTTGGCTTAGGGCTTTTTATCGCGAAATGGATCGTTGCGGCCCATAAAGGACGCATTTGGGTGACATCAACACCAGGAAACGGGTGCACATTCAGCTTCACGCTTCCATTATCTTTCTAGCCTACGTTTAGCGGCTTCATCGGCTCCCTCCATCCGTCTGCCGGTTCATGACTTCCTCTTTTCCGGCTCAACCTTTGCCCACGTCTGGTGGATACCTTCGAGCGGACTGGACAGAATACACGCCTCGCATGCGCACACCGGGTCACAGCTGAGAGGTTGAGCGCTCGGATAGGGGGCAAATCGTCATTGGAGCTTTCAATAGAGCCGATAACCATTATTCCTGTCTTCGTCTGGGTACGGCTCATATTCATTCCATCACGGATGCTCAGTCAATATT
>NZ_JBLYIG010000305.1:0-1729 GCF_049222245.1 Nitrospira sp. BLG_2
TTTTGGCCAACCCCATCTACATTGGGCAGGTCATCTGGAACCGGCGCCAGTGGGTGCGAAATCCCGAGACCAAGCGGAAGAAACCGGAGTTGCGTCCAGAGTCTGAATGGATTGTAACGGAGCAACCAGAGTTGCGCATCATCCCACAGGACTTATGGGAGCGGGTTCAACAGCGGCGCAAAATGCAGAAGAAATGGACCATGACCAGGCCACGCAGTCCAAAGTATCTCCTGTCCAGCCTCTTGAAATGTGAAGTGTGTGGGGCGAATTTCGTCATGCGATCATATTATCAATATGGTTGCGGCGGCAATGCGGACCGAGGGCCGACTGTCTGCTCCAACAACCTGCGCGTCTCTCGCACCTTGGTTGAAGAAAAAATTCTGGCCGAACTTCAACGCGACCTCTTCACGCCGGAAGGGATTGATCTATTTCTGAAAGAGTACACTCGACTTTTGACCGAGCGGTGCCGGGATCGCAAACCGCATCCCTCCCAGCTCCTCAAAGTGGAAAAAGAAATTGCGAATATCACAAAGGCGATCAAGGCGGGAATTCTGACCCCAACGACGAAGTCAGAACTAGAGAAAGCCGAAGCAGAACGCGCCCGGCTTCAGCGGATAAACGAGGAGACATCGGACACGGTCATAATGATGGTACCAAGGGCCAAGGAACGCTATCAGGCTGTTATCGATGGGATTGGGGGGCTTTCCACCAAGCATATGCCCCAGGCACGTGAGCAGGTGCGGATGCTCCTCGGGGATATCTGGCTGAAGCCTATGCCCGAGGGGTACCTAACGGCCACCCTCACGGGACGCTACGAAGGGCTTATACAGCTGATAAATGGAGGAAAAAGGAAGTTAAATCTTGTTGGTTGCGGGGAGAGGATTTGAACCTCTGACCTTTGGGTTATGAGCCCAACGAGCTACCAGGCTGCTCCACCCCGCGACCGGATGCTAACAAAGGGCCGAACAGCAAGTCAAGTTGAGGTGTTGCATGATTGCATTCCGGCTAACACGATGATAAAGCGAAAGCATGCGCATCGTCTTCATGGGCACACCGGAATTTGCCGTGCCGTCGCTCGAAGCGCTCCTTCGATCTGATGACCAGGTCGTCGGAGTGGTTTCACAGCCGGACCGACCGAAGGGGCGAGGGCAACAACTCGTCGCTCCACCCGTGAAACTCGTGGCGGAACGTGCCGGTATTCCCATCCTTCAGCCGCTGAAGATCCGCACACCGGAATTCTTGCAGGCGCTTTCCGCCTGGCAGCCGGACCTGATTGCCGTCGCGGCGTACGGGCGCATTCTGCATACACCGATTCTTCGGCTTCCTCCGATAGGCTGCGTGAATGTACATGGCTCACTCTTGCCGAAATATCGGGGCGCAGCTCCGGTGCAGTGGGCCGTCATCAATGGTGAGACCGAAACGGGTATTACCACGATGCTCATGGATGAAGGAATGGATACGGGGCCGATGCTGCTCCAGGAGAAATTGGAAATCTCGCCGGACGACACGGCGGGGACATTGGCGCCTCGCCTGGCGGAGTTGGGAGGACGGTTGCTTGTCGAGACGATTACACAATTGAAAGCCGGAACGCTGACGCCGACGAAGCAAGACGATGGGCAGGCGACCTTGGCGCCGCTCCTGAAAAAAGAAGACGGCCTGATCGATTGGACGATGAATGCAACCGCGCTTGCCGATCGAGTGCGAGGACTTTCTCCCTGGCCGGGGGCCT
>NZ_JBLYIG010000306.1:0-4846 GCF_049222245.1 Nitrospira sp. BLG_2
TTGACGGTGACGCCCGATCCTTTCAGTTCGAGCGCCAGCACGTTGATCAACGCAAGCAGCCCCGACTTGGCGACGAGGTAGGCGGCGGCGCCGGGAAACGGCTCGACCGCCGCCCAAGCCGCCATGTGCAGAATGCGACCGGTTCCGCGCTCCATCATATGGGGCAGGACGGCTTTCGACAGCAGGAATGCGGACGTCACGTTTATCGTCAACATCCGCTGCCAAAGCGCCATCTCGGTATCCATAACCCGCCCCGTCGCAAAGCCGCCGACCAAGTTCACCAACACATCGAGACCCCCGAATTTTCCGGTGACTTCATCGATGAGACGTCGGACATCGGCTTCATCCGTCACGTCCGCCTTCAGGGCCAGACGTCCGTCGTGGTGATCGACGGACGGATTCCGGTCTGCCGTGACGACGCGGGCTCCCGCGGCGAGGAACGCCGGGACAATCGTATGTCCCAATCCTCCGGAGCCTCCGGCGATCAACACGACTTTTCCTGTGACGCTCATCCTGCTTTTCCTCGCTGAGCGACCGCCAGGCCCGCTCAGGCCTTTTTCCCGGTATCGTAATAATACCGCTCATGGACGATCTTGCCGTTCTTCCACTTGGCGACGGACACTTGCTCCATATGGACCGGCTGTCCGGTCGTCGCGATGAAATCTATCGTACATTCGTAGAACGTGACGTTGTCACCCACGGCCGAGGCGGTCACATTGAAGCCTTTCCACTCTTTGACGCCGTTCAAGAATTGCTTCTCTCTTTCGATGTTCGCGGCCAGCCCTTTCGTCGGCGGATTCGCGTTCTCTTGCATGGCTGTGTCCTGATCGTAGAACTCGTTCATGGCTTCGATGATCTTGCCTTGGCGAACATAACCGAACAGGTCCTGTAACCGTTGCTGAAGATTCTGTGTGCTCATACCCGCTCCTTTCCTTTGTTTTTAGAGGAGAACACAATCCCGGCTTTCCGCACCTCCCGATAGGGCAGAAGCCAAACCAACGATTCATCACTCAGGTCGCCGACTTGAATGCGATTTCCCCACGGGTCGCGAAAGTCGCAGCGAAAGTCAGGATGGAGCTTGAGCTTATACTTCTTCGTCAGTTTTTTGCGGACTTCCTGAATCTGCTTCGCATCGCGAACCATGAGCCCAAAATGCTTGGTGCGATCGGGCTGCAATGTCTCGACCTCGAATATCGCCATGAACTGGTGCTCGCCGAGCTTGCACCACGCGGCTCCTTCGCCACCGCGTGACATCTTGAGGCCAAAGACATCCGAGTAGAATTTCACCGCTTTCTTCGCGTCAGTGACTTCGATCACGACATGGTTACAACCATAGACTTGAACGGCCATAGGCAACCTCTTGCTATTGAGATCTATCGGCCAACCGGCCGGCTTGAACCTTTCCAATAGCGGAAACGAAGACGTCAACCGGTTGAGCACCGAAGATTCCGAGCGTTTTATCGAAGATGAAGTACGGCACTCCTCGAATGCCCAATTTATGACCGACCGACTCTTCCGCTTTGACCTCCGCGGCTCCCTCTTCGCTCGTAAGAAATTCGTTCGCTCTCAGTCCTGCTCGATCGGCCAACTCTACCAGTATTGACATGGAGCCGATATCGAGACCTTCTTCAAAATATCCTTTAAACAATCGATCGACAACCGCATCTTGCCGCCCATGGATCCCGGCGTACCATATCAGACGATGCGCGAGAAAGGTGTTCGGGGTGCGAACGATCTTGTCGAATGCAAAGGGTATCTGCTCGACGCTTCCGGCCTCCAATACGCGCTGCTCCATTTCCTGGAACGCATCCAGGCTGCCGAATTTGGCGGTGAGATAGGCCGTTCGATCCATCCCGTCCTTAGGCATGGTCGGATTCAATTGGAACGGTCTCCATGCCACATCGGTCTTCACTGTTTTGCCCACTTGCTGTAACGCACGTTCAAATCGCCGCTTGCCCACATAGCACCAGGGACAGATGACATCCGAGTACACTTCGATACAAAATTCCGCAGCCGATTGCAATCGGTTCATGTCCTTCTCACACCATCCTCCGTAACGCCTCATGCAGCGTGACCGCACCTCGCACCACCTTGGCCGGATGTTCATACCCGATCAGGCCGTTTGAGAAAGCGGCGTACATTTCCTCGAATAATTTTGCCGCTTCGTCTGAAAACCCAAACGGCTTGAATGTCGGAACAACCGCACTCAGGGGCGCATGTTGGGCCGTCACTGTTTTTCCTAGGATTTGACCGAGCGCTGAAGCGACTTCGTCCGGGCTGTACTCCGCGGGACCGGCCATTTCCACGATCTGCTTGCCCTGTCCGCCGGCGAGCAATTGCTCCGCTCCGATTCTGCCGATATCCTTGGTCGATATCGTGGGAATCTTCACCTGCGGCGCGAGAAATGTCGGAAGGACTCCGTCTGCCTTCGCCATGCCTATCACAGGAGCCCAATTATCCATAAAATAGCCGGGCCGGAGGATGGTCACGCGCTTTGGCCTGCGGCCAAGCGCCTGTTCTCCCTAACTCGCGGCTCGAATGGGGCCGGTCGCTCCGGCAATATGTCCGCCTGCCGACGATAGAAAGACGACCTGTTCAATCCCACTTTTCTGAACGGCTTCGGCAGCCCGATCCATCAGCGCTCGTTGATCCACCAGCCAGGCCTCAGCGCCATAATTCGGCGGCACCAGCAAATAGACCCCTTTCGCTCCTTCGAACGCCTTGATTAAGGCCGATACGTCGTCGAGCGACGCCACAGCAACCTCCGCACCTTTGGCTTTCCAACCGGCGCCTTTCTCGGCTGAGCGAACAACCACCCTGACCGGTTGTTTTTGATGGAGCAACGTCTCCGCTACGACGGCTCCCGTATTCCCTGTAGCACCGAGAACAACAAACATGATGCGTCCTCCTCTTCCTTACGCGGCGTCAGAACGATTCGTAATTACTCCTGCATGATGGCGTCACTGCCATTGATAGTAAAGCGCCTCTCCCTGCCGGACCAACCGTCATAACCACACATTCAGCTTGGCAACTTGTGTTCCAGGGCAAGAGAGTGAATCTGAAATTTCTGATTCTGCAGTAGCTACGGTGAGTTAGACGCTGAGCAATCGAAGCATCAAGCGATCAGGCCATACCGATCATGTGGCGAAAGATCGGCACCGCGCCGAGCAGTCGGCTCTGTGCGAGACGTATGCTACCCTTAGATGAGAGGCACCGATGACTGCTCCGCTCACTCGCATCTGGCTGCGAACCTTTATCCTCATCCTATCAGGAGTGATCGGTACTGATTCTGTACTTGCGACGGATGAGCGCCCCCTCCCCTCCCGAACCAGTTCAGTGAGACTCTCCGTCACATCCTATGAACGAATTCCGATCGCCACCATGTTAGCCCATCCAGATCGCTATCAGATGAGGGATATCCGCATCGCCGGAACCGTCACGGCGATTCAGACAGAGACCATGACTAATAGGATGATCTGTGGAAGTGCTCATGAACAGACAACGCTTATGGTCGAGGACGACAGCGGGCAGATCGAAATCATTGATCGAGGAGCCTGCGGAAAGAACGTCGGGGCGCTGAAAGCGCCGATGCTAAAAACAGGCCACCAGATCGATCTGTTGGTGCAGATCATGATTCCCACCAACATGGGCCATTCCGGCTTACCGGTGGAAGCAACCATCCGCTACATCGACCTGGCGCGAGAATAAAGGTCATTTCAAACTCTCCATTCACCCAATTCGATGCCCCGATCGCAGGCCTCATTGGCTAAAGCTTCACCACGCGTAAGACCTGTGTTTCGTTGAATTGACCATGTATGCTGCCTATACTGTCGTCATGAATCCTGACGCCGAACGATGGCGGGAACTCGCTGCGTATGACCTCGGGACAGCCGAAGCAATCCTACTGACGCAGACCAAAGAGATCCTCAAATGGCTCGAAACCTTGCCGAAGTAGAGACCGTCGCAAGCCGAACCCTGTCGCTCTTACGGGAGCGAATCCCTGTCACACAGGCCTACCTATTTGGGTCCCAAGTAGAAGGTGTTCCCGATGAACACAGCGATATCGATATTGCCGCCGTCAGCCCCGCGGCTGATACCATGGACACCGCCACAAGAGTGGCGCTGGTCGTGGAAGTAGAACGTCAAGTAGGAGCGCCGGTTGAGCTGCATCTGTACGGAGCCAACCAATTCGCCGAAGCCCGGCCCACCAACTTCTTCGGATATCTGCTTACACACGGCAAGCCGATTCACTAGCAGTCCGTTCTCCGTTCGTGGTAAGCCCGGCGAAGCACGATCTGCGCAGCCACAGCTCCTACAACTTCATCCCCTCGCTTCACGCTTCATGCCAGCAAGGCACCTTGAAATACCGTCAGACAAGACTGTTTCAACAAGGGCGCAACCCTGCCATATGCTCTGCGATTAAAAGATTTCGAGATGGTACTGCAGGACAGTTATGATTTCTTTTACGACATCAACAAAGGACTCGTCCGGCGTGGACTCCTCCGGCTGGACGACATATTGCGCCCCGCTATCATGTCCGGCCTTCTCTCAGACATGCTGACTGCAAGCTTGTCAAAACACTCGCGGAGTCTCACAGTGAATTGCTATCACAATGGACATCCGGATTTAATTGTAAACGGAGTCTATCCTGGCAATAGAGTCCAAGCTGGAGAACAAGGGGTAGAAATTAAAACCACAAGAAAGTCAGGCGGCGCGGTAGATACCCACGGAGCTCGTAATCAATGGATGTGCGTATTTGTGTACAAAGTTGATGGCTTGACTGAACCGGCAAAGAACCGGACGCCAATGACTTTCAGCGAGGTTTATCTCGGGAAGGTGACATTGG
>NZ_JBLYIG010000307.1:0-4275 GCF_049222245.1 Nitrospira sp. BLG_2
TTTCCGGCGATAGCCGGCTGGCTCAAGAAGCGTTGGATCTGGGGTTCTACCTGTCGTTTTCGGGAATTCTGACGTTTCAGAATGCGGCGCCCTTGAGAGAGATCGCTAAAAATACTCCTCTCGATCGTGTATTAATCGAAACTGATTGCCCATATCTCACTCCGGTTCCTTACCGGGGAAAACGCAACGAACCGGCCTATGTATCTCAGGTGGTCAAGCAACTTGCGGCGCTCCATCCCGAACTTTCCCCGGATGAGGTCCAACAAACAACCACCGTGAACGCCAGGCGGCTGTTCAAAATCGCCTGAGCCGTCGAACTCGCTGCCTTTGTGCCTTTGGGAGCTTGCGAGGATTTCCCTTCTTCTCCGGTCCGCGCTTTGGACGATCGTCGTGCTCAACGTCAAGTTCTTTGTTCGGTAAAGCGCCGGTCGCTGGAGACAGCGCCCGGAGCTTCCGCATGAACTCGTGAGATCCCATGACAAAGGCGCCATGGACTCTGGCAGCATTCACGATCTCATGATCGGAACTGACGACCGCACAGTCCGCCCCATACTCCCGCGCCAGCCGTTGGATGACCTGATCCGCCCGCTCACCGCGTTTTGAATAGATTACCTGGACTCCGGCACGATGCTCCCGCTGTTCCGATGACCTGCCTTGCTGCCAGCCGTCGAATACGACGGTAATGAGGTGATGCTTTCTATGCCTATAGGCCGCGAGATCATGCACCAACGTTTCGCGGGCTGATTCAAGATCTCCGGAAAGGTTTCCGGCACTCGCCAGCAAATTATATCCATCGACGATCAGATGCGTCGGCATACCTCACGCTATCGTGGTCATGAGCGGACAGTCAATCCGAATCCCGCATAGCCAACCGGTGTAATTCTTGACAAGGCGGCGGACATCTGAGAATAGTTTCACATTAGTCTTCTACCGAAAAGCCCATGCAAGCACGAAAGCCTCGGCTGCTTTCAATCAGGCCCCTCGCCCTTCTCTCGTCCGGTGCCATCTTCCTCCTGTCCACGTACGGGATCCTGATCCCTGCGGCTTGGGCCTGGTCTCCCGATGATCACCGCCCTCTGCCGGTGATGTCATCGAAACAAAACCGCGTCAGAGGAACGGCGGCTTCCCTTGCCCCCGTTACCGTTCGTAATGTCCGGGTGATGGCGACCCCGGAGAGAATCAGGCTAGTATTGGATCTCGATCGCCATACCACTGTCATCGAGCAACGAGCAGCCGATGCGAGTCGCGTGGTCATCGCCCTTCCTCACGCATTGCTCAGTCAACCGGCGCAAATCAAGGTCACGAATGGGACCATCCCGCCGCCTTTCATCGTCACCGAACTGCCGCCGCACGCCGTCGCTGTATCTCTTCCAATCACATCGTTCCGGACCTATAAACAGTTCACGCTTTCCCATCCGCCTCGCTTGGTCATCGACGTGACCCCGCCCATCGAACAAGACCTTCCTTATGCACTTGACCCGCACGAAGTCTCTCAGCGGTCGGATTCTACCGTCTCGCAATCCGTGACGCCGCGCGGTAAGGGATACACGACCATTGTGATCGACCCGGGCCATGGCGGGAAAGATCCAGGCGCACGAGGTCTCCGAAGGACCGAGGAGAAAGATATTACGCTCAAGGTCGCGCTCCAGCTTCGTGAGCTCCTAAACCGGCAGTCCGGCGTGCGCGTGTTGATGACCCGGGACCGTGATGTGTTCATTGAGCTGGGAGATCGGGCCAAGTTTGCGAACAACAACGAAGCCGATCTCTTTGTCTCCATTCATGTCAACTCTCATCCGTCACGCGCGGTCAAAGGGATTGAAATCTATCACTTCGGAGAAGCCAAGGATCAGCGAGCTCTCGAGGTCGCGGCACGGGAAAACGGCACCCCGATTAGCAACACCGGGGTCGGATGGGAATACCTCGTGGCGGATCTCTTAACGACGAAGAAGATCGAGGAGTCCCTGGAACTTGCTTGGAACGCGAAAGAAGCAATGGTCTCCCAAATGAACGGGCAATACGCGCTCAACGACCATGGCGTCAAGACGGCGCCCTTTTATGTCTTGAGGTTTACCAGTATGCCCAGCATCCTGGCCGAGATCGCCTATATTTCCAACCCTGACGAAGAAGATCTCCTCAGGAAACCGGCATTCGTCCGAGATGTCGCTCAATCCCTCTACCATGGCATTGTTTCGTTCCTTTCCAATAATCGGCCGGACATCCGGTGATCGTATCGCGCATCGTCCATCCGCGTGCTTCATGTCCATCATCAAACTGATTCTCGAATACGACGGCACGGCTTACGCAGGCTGGCAACGCCAGCCCGGCCGGCCGACGATTCAAGAAGCCGTCGAAGCGGCCATCGCGGGCGTCACTCAAATCAACGCAACGGTCATCGGCGCCGGACGCACTGATGCGGGAGTTCATGCCCTGGGGCAGGTCGCGAGCTTCCGTATCGATCGTGACATGACACCCAGAGGATGGACCAGGGCACTGAACGCCCATCTCCCAAAGAGCATTGTGGTGCGATCAGCCGCGCTCATGCCCGACACATTCCACGCGAGGTACTCGGCCCAAGGCAAATTGTACGAATATCGAATTCTGAATCGACCGGAGCGTCCGGCGGTTGAGCGAGACTATTGCTGGCATATCCATCAACCTCTCGACGACGCGGCCATGACTCACGCGGGACTCGCCCTGATCGGCTCGCACGATTTCTCTTCGTTCCAGACCCAACCCACCGACAACGACGATCCCATGTGCCATCTGCGTCAATTCACCGTGTTGCGTGAAGGCGATCGGCTGCGAATCGAAGCCTATGCCGACCGATTCTTGAAGCAAATGATCCGTTCGATCGTCGGGACACTCGTGGAGGTCGGCTTGAACAGACGTACACCGGAGAGCCTAAGGACGATCCTCAATGCGCGCAACCGCTCGGCTGCGGGTAAAACAGCTCCCCCGCAGGGACTCTTCTTGATGCGGGTCGACTACGATTGACTCTTGTCCCATTCATATTACAAACGATTACGTGTCGCTTTTGTTATGATGCCGTCCAGGCTTGCCTCTGGCTTCTTCGAATAAAAGAAATCCAGCAAGGTGACTTCCTTGCGTACTCGCACTTGGGTGGCTTGTTCTCAGCTTTGGAGGGCATCGTCCGCCACGGCGCACCTCCCCAGCAGATGAGGACCTGCAACAAACAGACGATGTGAAGGAGTTTAGCGAGGGAAAGACGAGAAGGGTAAGACGTTTATGGAGGAATGTCTCTCTGCCAAGCCGGAGAAAACGGCAAATGGCAAAGAGATTCAGCAGAAGGGAAGAAAACTGAAGAGTAAGGTGACCCCGTGATCGATAAAAAAGCCGGTCCTGATTTCTTCGGAAAGATGGATCTCCACACCGGTCATCCAGCGGGCCAATTGCGAAATAATCCGAGGAAGATCGGAACAGCGCGTACTTCAGTTAGCGAGCGAGGCGATACGCCAGAAGCGCATGGATCCAGCGTAGGCGAGAATCACTTCCAGCTTGTTGGTCGCAGCCGGTCCCCGTCAAAGACCGCCTGGAGGCCTTGAAATCATACCCTCCATTAAACCGGTTCGATCAAACAAACGGCGTGAGCGATCATCCCCTCTTCGCGCCCGACTGCATCCAATCCTTCCCCGCTTTTTACCTTTACATTGACCAGATCCGTATCGATGCCGGCGGCCTCCGCTATGTTCTTCTGCATTGATGGAAGATGCGGGCCAAGCCGGGGGGCCTGAGCCACAATCACGGTATCGATGTTTCCCACCCGATAGCCCTTCGCTTTCAGCTTCGCCATGACGTCTACCAACAGTTTCAAGCTGGAAATCCCTTTATACTTGGTGTCGGAACTTGGATAATGCCGGCCGAGATCGCCCTCCCCCATCGCCCCCAATAAGGCATCGCAAATCGCGTGAACAAGGACGTCGGAATCGGAATGGCCGAGCAATCCTTTTGTGTGTGGGACTTCCATTCCGCCCAAGATCAATTGGCGGTCCGCGCCGAGCGGGTGGACATCGTAGCCATAGCCGATGCGAGACCCTTTCTTCATACTGATCCTTTCATGCCGCGAGATCGCCGCGATGCCAAGATGGCTTCGCCGATCACCATGTCTTCCGGTCTCGTGACCTTGATGTTTTCGCCGCTTCCTTCGACTACACTCACTGGATGTCCGGCCCACTCGATGAGATACGCGTCGTCGGTTGCGCGTATTCCTTCAGCATGAGCCTTTCGATGGGCCGCCAACAGCCAATCGCGACGGAA
>NZ_JBLYIG010000308.1:0-5519 GCF_049222245.1 Nitrospira sp. BLG_2
TTCACCTAGATCGACAATTTTGCCGTCCACCCGGGCGCGCACATAGCCCGCCTTGCGCATCTCCAGCAGTTCCTTCCGGTATTCTCCCTTCCTCCCACGCACGATCGGCGCCAGAATCTGGAACTTCTCCCCTTCCGGCACAGAGGCGATCGCATCGACCATTTGCTGGACGGTCTGCGCGGTAATCTCTTCTCCACATTGGAAACAATAGGGTCGCCCGACACGGGCGAAGAGCAGCCGGAGATAATCGTAGATTTCTGTGACCGTGCCGACGGTGGAACGAGGGTTGTGACTGGTGCTTTTCTGTTCAATGGAGATGGCGGGAGACAGGCCTTCGATCGAATCGACATCCGGCTTGCCCATTTGTTCGAGAAACTGCCGAGCGTAAGCAGACAGCGATTCGACGTACCGCCGCTGACCTTCCGCATAGATCGTATCGAAGGCAAGGGACGACTTACCCGATCCGCTCAAGCCGGTGATGACCACTAGCTTGTCGCGAGGAATTTCCACGTCGATATTCTTGAGATTGTGCTCTCTCGCGCCCTTGATGATGATGGAATTGCCCATGATTTCCTTGGTTCCTTGCCCAACCGCCAGAGCTCAGCGCTCGGCGCCTCTGTGTCGGAGCGGGATTATACCATTCACATTTTGTTTCTTGACACTTGTACCGAAGACGGCTGATATAGGCTCATTCAGAAGGTCTTCATGACTAAGGCAATTGAACAGAAAGTAAAATGGACGATGTCATTTGACTGCAAGCTGAAGAGTTTGGTGGTCCAAGAGGCGAAACAGAGGGGCGTCGATCCAGCGACTGTCCTTGAAACCTTAGTTCGGGAGAAATTCAGTCGGTTTGGCTACGGGAATATCGAGGACAGTGCTAGCTACATTACTGCGATACGGAAACAGAGGCCTACGCAATCGGATGCGGACTTCCTTGCCGAAATCAAAGCATGGCAAAAGCCTCGCTCTTCCTAGACACCGATATCTTCATCGATTACTTCAACGTCGGCCGATTCAACTCTCTTCGATACCACTCGCTTCACGATCTATTACTCCGTGATCACCGGGAAGGAACTGCTCACAAAGCCGGGGCTTCGCGGATTCCGAGCGAGAGGGCACCAAAGCGACCTGCGGCAATACCATCTGGTTCCCCTATCCGACTCCCTAACGGAAAAGTCCGATCTTCGCCGTCAGCACCCCTCGCTCGACAAGGCTGATGCCCTCATCGCCGCCACCGCGTTAGTGAAACGGCTGCCGCTCGTCACAAGAAACAAGCGGCACTTTCGCATCGTTGA
Organism: Nitrospira sp. BLG_2; assembly: GCF_049222245.1. Lineage (NCBI taxonomy): Bacteria > Pseudomonadati > Nitrospirota > Nitrospiria > Nitrospirales > Nitrospiraceae > Nitrospira > Nitrospira sp. BLG_2. Next base: position 1,296 of record NZ_JBLYIG010000308.1, read on the forward strand.
AGATCTTCATCTCTTTGGCGAATAGCTTGAACGTACTCGGATTACCGGCGCTTGCGGGGTCCACGCGGAGACCGATCGAGCGCTTCACCCCAGTGAGTCAGAAATGCCGTCACGAATTCGTGTTCCTCAGCCGGCGGCACGGCTAAACGGGCCAAGGCCAACGCGACCGCCAGGGCAATGTGATAGCCCTCCGAGCGGGAAGCGGCGGCGCGGCGATAAGCGGGATGGGCGTCATTGATAACGACGGTGGATTCGACGAGCCGACCGAGATCCGGATCGCCTGCATGAGACTCGAACCGGATGTTCAATCCATAACGAGCAGGCTTAGACCGTCCCTTGGGTCCCGGAACGACAGCAACGCCAGGGAAAGGCTCAGGTTCAGCCTGCGATGCTGATTCTATCTGTGTTTCTTTGCTCGTCTGTTCTGCGCCCGTCGATTCAGTCGGCGACTCCGGTGGGAGCGCAGGTCCGCGCACGTCCTCCGCTTGACTGACGAGGGAGGCAGCGAGCATCGCCTGTCCATCCCCGCTCACCCCGGTTGGACCGATCGGCAACCGCTTCTGGCCACCTGGTCGCCGCTCGACCAATGACGCCAGGAGCGGAAATTCTTCGGCCAAATCCACCAAGACAGTTTCAAGATCCCGTTCCAACGGTCGCACGGCTCGGCGCTTGGCCTTATCGTCTGTTTCCCTGGTATCGCCCCAATGGGCCAATTGCTGCGAGACCGCTTCTTGAATGGCTTTGCGATAGCCCAGATACAACGCGCCTCGCGTTCCGACGCGAACGAAGTCTCCCTTGTTCAGAGTGAGCGCCGCAGACAGCGCCGGTGCCTCAATCATCCCGGCCACCCGGTCCGACGCAGCAGGCGTGATGCCGAGCCAGTCCCATCCGTGTTTAATCACCTTGCCGAACGTGCTGATAGCCATGCCTCGCTGATGCTCTGGAAACGGCGATTCGCTTCGCGTCAGGTAACCGACCGCTGTCGGCTTGCGCTTACCCGCAAGGCAGACGGCCAGTCTCGACGATTCCGTGCTTCTGGCATGCCGGCGCGTCAGCACCAGGCCGTTGACCTCAAACCGAAACCCTTTCGGATAATGCCGGCCGAGGACTTCGTCGAACTCCGGCTCCAGCAGCGGTTGGTATTGCCGGCGAAGCGTTTCCTCTATGTATCCTTCGTCCAAAAGAGGCGAGAGCGCGTTCTGTAGCTTGAGCTGCACCGCTGTGCCATGATCAGCCACCAAACCAGACGGAGGAATCCATTTCCACGGCGCCTTGTGCCGTCCAGCCAAATGCCAGCGGCTGGCTACATGTTCCTTGCCACGCCTGGTTTCGGTGACGACATCTTCGCAGACCAGCAGGCCCAGCTTGATCCCGACCCCGGCGAAGCCGATGCCGTGCCCCCGCGTTTTGGTGCTGGCGGCCAGATCATGGTACCGCACCAGATCGCGTCGCCTCATGCCCGATCCGTCGTCCACGATGGTGAGCGTCGACGATGCAGGATAAGTCTTAATGCGGAGACAGGTGGCGCCGGAGTCCAACGAATTGGCCACCACTTCGGTCAAAATGGTTTCTTCGAGCGCGCCGGGATAGGCATCGCGCAGGTCTTCGAGCAGATGCTGCAGATCAACGCGCGTTTCGCCCAAGATGAACTCCGAAATCTAGAAAGGCCTGTCTGAGGTGCCAGTATCGAACGGTCATGCCTCGCCGTCAAGGCGCGGCGATTGACCTGACCTCGATCTCCTCTGAGCTGAGCTGCGATCTGCTTTTCCGACATCCCCCTCTCGACTTGTGATGCTTGACCGGTAGCTCTCGCTCCTGATCGAACGAATCGCTCATCCGCTTCAGGAAAAGCATGTCGAAGATGTACTCCTTGTAGTGAGTTTGGTCATCCGACGGCGAAGTCTGACGAATTCACCCAGGTGGAACGACGAGAATACTGGGCGTCCGCGCCACCAATAGAGCGAGGACTCCGCTTGACAGCGCCTTGAACCGGGTGCTACCACGGTCGCATGGTGAAAACCGACCGTTCTCCATTGACTCGAGACCCTCAGGCCCCGGCCAAGGTCGTCTCGACCTGGTCAGGCCAGGCCCGCGAAGATGCCGTGCAGCGGATGTTCACCGCCATTGCGCGCGTCTATGACCTGAACAACACGTTGTTGAGTTTCGGTCTGCATTACCATTGGAAAAAGATTACCGCTTCCTTCATTACTCCCCTTGGACGGGGGACGGCACTCGATGTCGGATCCGGCACAGCCGATCTGGCTCTTCTTGTCGAGTCTCGAATGGGCCCCAAGGGGCGTGTGATCGCATCGGACCTGAACCATGCGATGCTGGCCGAGGGCCTTAAGAAGATCGGCGGGAAAGGACTTACCGACAAGATCACCTGCCTGCAGGCAAGCGCCGAACATCTGGGATTTGGAGACAACACCTTCGATGCGGTTACCACCGGTTTCTGCATGCGGAACGTGGGGGATTTGCCGGGGGCCGTGCGGGAGATCCGCCGTGTGATGAAGCCCGGCGGCCGCTTCGTGTGCCTGGAGTTTTCACGGCCGGTATTCGGTTGGCTACGGAAGAGCTACGACTGGTATTCGTTCAAACTGCTCCCCTGGATCGGCACGGTAGTCGCACGCGATCGCACCGGCGTCTATGAGTACCTTCCGGCGTCGATCCGGACGTTTCCCGATCAAGAACGGTTGTGCCAGATCTTACGAGAAGCCGGATTTCGCCAAGTGTCGTACAAGAACCTCAGTGGTGGAATTGTCGCCATTCATGTAGCGACGAAATAAGAAGGGGAAGGTTTAGGCCCAGGTTGAGAAGAGTGGAACTATATGAAAGTATCCTCAATCTAGCTCTATGAATTCCATTCTCTATATTTTCCTCCCCTGCAAAAAGGTCTATCCCATCGGGATCACCTACTTGGCGGACTTTATCCATCGACGAAAGCCGGAGGTTCGTCAGCGCATTCTTGATCTGTCGCTGTTTCCTGTCGCACAGCGAAGCCAAGCCATCCGCGATGCAGCCACGGAGTTCAAACCGGACTTGGTCTGCTTTTCTTGGCGCGATATTCAAATCTTTTCACCCCATGAAGGCGACACCTCGTTGGAGCACGCCTTCAATTTTTATTTTGCCAGTAACCCGCTCAAGCGCATCGCGGCATCGGTCGAGGGCGTCAAGCAGCTCTACCGGTACTACAACCACATCTATACGATCCTGTCGTATCCTGCGCTGATCCGCAAAGAGTTTCCCAAAGCCCAAATCATGATCGGAGGCGGGGCTTTTACGGCCTTCGCCGATCAATTGATCGAAAAGCTCCCTGATGGAACCATCGGCATCCTCGGTGAAGGGGAAGACGCCATCCTCAAAATGATCGAAGGCCGGTCCATCGAAGATGAACGGTACATCGTCAAAGAAGGGAACCAGATCAGGAAAGGCCGACAGGGTTCTCCGGCGCTGCTCGACGCGCTGACCGTGGATTTGCCCTATCTCACATCGATCTTTCCTCAGTACGGCGAATATGTCGGCGAATCCATCGGAGTGCAGTCAAAACGCGGCTGCCCTTACGACTGCGCCTTCTGCCTCTATCCGTATATTGAAGGCAAGCGAGTCCGTTATCGGCCCCCGGACATGGTCGTCAAGGACATCTCCCAACATTACCACCAGTGGGGTGCCCGTCGATTTTGGTTTACCGACGCCCAATTTATCACTGGGAAAGAAGCCTATCCTCATTGCACGGAGATTCTCGAACGGATCGTTGCCGAGAAACTTGATATCGAGTGGTCGGGCTACATCAGAACCTCTCTGATTACCCCGGAACTGGCGAAACTGATGGTCCGATCAGGCGTGGGCGATTTGGAGGTGGCTATTACCTCCGGCTCTCAAGAGGTTCTGAATAATCTCCATATGGGTTTCAAGCTGGAACGGTTGTATGACGGCTGTCGTTATCTGGCAGAAGCCGGCTTCAAGGGCAAGGTGATCCTCAACTATTCGCTGAACAGTCCCAAGGAAACGGAAGAGAGTCTTCTCCAAAGCGTCGAGTCCTACAAGGCGGTGGCCTCAATAATCGGGGAAGAGCGGGTATTCCCGCTGATGTTCTTCCTCGGTATTCAGCCAAACACCGATCTGGAGCAGCGACTGTTGGAGGAGGGATACCTTTCGGCCGGTTACAACCCCTTGATGCTGACCCCGACGAGTATCAGAAAGTTGCTCTATAACCCTGCCCCCCTC
>NZ_JBLYIG010000309.1:0-11948 GCF_049222245.1 Nitrospira sp. BLG_2
TTCAGGGCTGGCGCCTGGGTTCCGGCGAAGCACTCTGCCCCGCGCGCCCGTAGCTCAATGGATAGAGCACCAGACTACGGATCTGGGGGTTACAGGTTCAAGTCCTGTCGGGCGCACCAAAATCAATAGGTTGCAGCACACCCACCAGCACACCCTCAAAAATGTAGAGCCAGTGTAGAAAATATGCGCTGGCTCTGCCACCACGGAGGGACCTATGAACCGATCGAATAAGCGGACATCCAGAAAGAAGCGATTGATCGCCTTATTATCTGAGAGCGAGCTGCAGCTGTTCGAAGCCTGGCGTCAGCAGCATGCCTTCGGTCGCGTCAGCCGATCGCACGCGCTACGGGGGCTGATCGCCATCTATCTCGGCCATGAGCCTTGGGGAACGCCAAACGCGCCTGGATATGGGGCAGCCTGGGTTCATGCACCGGGGTGGAATCTCAAAGATCCGAGATCGACCAATATCGAGCAGCGGACGGGGAAGATTGAGCAGGAGCTGGGAATCGGGGGCAAAAGGCCAGCGCTCAGACTAGTGTGAAAGGAGGGCCGTCATGACCGACCATCAGACGTTCTACGAGGTCTGTCGGGAAGATGAAGAGGGCTTCGAACCTTTGGGGTGGTCTTTTGCAACGCGCGAAGAGGCCGAGCAACGACTGCGCGAGCTCCTCCCCAATTTTCCGGGGGCATTCGTCGTCCGGACAACCATGAGCAGGTGCGGCCCCAGAATTTGGCGACCTCTCAAGGCGGTCTAGGATTTGCGGGGCGAGGACTCAAGCCGCTTACTCCCGACGATCATGTCGACAGCAGGACTCGTCCCGGTCGAGATCTTCAAGCAATTCCATGTAGCCGCAATTCAGACAGCGGAGCATGCGGACTTGCCGGAAAGCCATCACGGCGACGTCGTTCGCGAGATAACCGCAACACTTGGGACAGGTCATCCCAGTTGACATGGTTGCGCACCCACCCACTGCGCAAGCCCTTCGGCATCATACACCTGGTGCCGCATGGCGAGCGCCGCATACTTCTTCGGCGGCGCGGGGAATGTCGGGTCAATCGCCGGGTTGAGCAATTGCCCGCCGGGAATCGTGTGAAAGGGCTCCGCACATAAGGAGACCTCAAGAAGTTGAGACGTCTGCACATCAACGCCACCGTGGCCGTTCGCGATCGCGCGCCGGGCGGCGAATTGCCCAGAGCATCCGGACACCTGACCGGATCGTAACAGATGCTCCACACAGGCCGCCGCTGGATTCAAAGCGGCGGGAGCCAGTTCAAGGGTCAGAAAAAGACGCCCCTCGTCACGCCAGAGTCGGACACCGCGCCCAATGGGCTTCTCCGGGCCGGTATGTGACCAGAGGATCACGGGGTAGGCCAGAAAGTACGTGAGATCTGTGCCAGCCACGGCAATCCGGTTGCCGGTCGAAAGCAATGATCCATCTTCGAGGAGGAAGGTGAACAGTGTTGTTATCTTTGGCATCGTCGCTCCTCAGTACCGAATTTCAATCCAGCCGTGCTGGCCCGCTGATCCATCGGTCCCGCCAGTCGCGGGGCCGCCAGCTCCTCCCACAGCTCCGTCGCCCCTAAAAATATGGTCGCCTAAACCGTAGCCCGGTGCGCCAGCGTTATTGGTTCCACCACCCCCACCGTTCGCTTGGGCAATGATTATGCCACTATGCTCGACTTCGCTTTTCATGCCGGATGCCCCGAAATAATTAGGACCAAGGAAGACCCCGCCAGATCCACCGGTGCCGACAAAGAGGGACAGTACGGAGCCCGCTGGGAGCGCAATAAAGGTAGTTGCCTTCCCGCCGTTGCCGCCAGGAGGGCCAGCAATCCAAGGGGTAATGCCTGAGCCTACGATACTGCAGGATCCGCCGCCCCCTGCCCCAAAGACCGTGATCTCCAGCTCGACCTGGCCGCTGCCGGGGATGGTATAGGTCGAGGCCCCCAGCGTCGTGATCGTGTCCAGATTCAAGAAATTTGCCGCGGGCAGAATCACCGTGGCGCGGCCTGCCTCGATAATCGATTCACCGGCTCGCATCCGTGCTCCGTTCATGCTGGCGCTCCCATCATGCGCATGGCGCGCGGCACGTGCCGGGTCGTCGCCATTGCGATCTGCCGGCCGTCCACATAGAGTTTCGTATTCACGACCGTTTCGCCGACGCCCCCGCCGAAGGCCCGCCGCAGAAAGTCTGCGCCGCGCTGATTCAGCGGAATCACGGCCTCCGGTGAATGGCCTTCGCCGATCATGGCATTCGTCGGCCCGGTCACGACGCCGCCCTGGGCGAACTTGATCGCTTTCGACGCGGCGATCGCAATGCCAATGGCAACCACGCCGGCGAGAATCGCCCCGGCCAACGGCGCCCCGAAGCCGGTGAACCCGAGGGCGGTGCCGATCGCCGTCAGCACGCCCATCACCCAGGTCCCGACGGCCGTCACCACGCTGATCAAGGTCGCCCCCAGCGCCGTGAATCCGGCCGCCACGACGGCAAAGGCCCCGGTCATGAAGGCGGCCGCCGACGCCCAGATCGTCGAGACCGCGCCCGCCGCCGCCGCATTGCTCGCGACCACGGCCGCATTCGAGAGGGCCACCTGCGCGACCCATTGCACCGTCGTGTTTAAGGCTCCCTGCAAGAGCGCCTGCTGCGTGGCTTCCCAGGCCTGCCGGAGGCTCCCGCCCTTCAAAATCACCTGCGCAATGCCGCTCGTCCAGGTATTGACGATCGCGCCAACCGAGAAGGCATTGCTCTGCGCCACCGCATTCAGCTGCTGTTCCCAGAACGTCGGGAACCGCTGAATGATCCGCATGCGCTCCGCCTCGGCGTCCAGCTCCATGGCCTGCTGCCGGGCATAGTACTGCTCCGCCGTGATCGTGCGGGTCGCATAGGCCTCCTCGAGCTGCGCGGTTTCCAGTGCCATCCGTCGCGCCTGCTGTTCGAACGCCACCCGGCGCGCGGCATCGGCCGCACCAATGAAGAGCGATTCGCTGCGGTAGAGCGTCTCCTGCTGCCGGGCGACCGCATCCTGCACCAGCAGGGAATTTTCCAACGCATCGAAGCGATGCTGATACGCGGCGACATTCTCCCGGACCGCCGCGGTGCCCTTTTCCAGATTATGCAGATAGGTCTGCTCGGCCTCGTTGCGATCAAGTTCGGGCATGAGGCGGATGAGATTCTCGATCGCCGCTTCCCGCTCCTTGATCGCTTGCACGAACGGGCCGCTGTCAGGGGGCTTCCGGAGGTCCAGATTCAACAGCCGCACGCGCTCCTGCTCCTCGATCATGCGCCAGAAGGCCATATTGAGCTTCACCGATCGGGCGACATCGGCCAGGAAGGCTTGTTCCGAGGCTGCTGTGGCCCGCTCGTCGGCCTTGATCCGGGCGGCCACCAGTTCCTCATGCTGCCGCTTCGCTTCATCGCCGAACTTCTTCTGCTCATCGAGCGCCTTCTGCAGCTCGGCCGGCTTGAAACCCTCCATGCTCAGGCCGAGCTTTTCCATCGCCTTCATGAGCGGAATGATATTTTCGACGGCCTGCGCCCCGCCGGCGATCGTGCCGAAGAAATTCGCCGTGATGCCCAGCCCCGTCGACATGGCATTGACGGCCAGCGTGACCGCCGGCGCCAGGACCGCGCCCAGCTGGTGCCCGGCGGCCTTGGTGGCCACGGAAAGATCATCGAAGGCCGTGTCCGCCTGATTCAACGATTGCAGCGCCGGCCCGGAGAGCACGGTGCCCAGCTCGATCGCCCGGTCCCGGCTTTCGCGGAGGCCGGCGGCGCCCTTGTTCAGAATGGGAATCAGATCCTGGCCGGACTTGCCGAGTAATTCGACGGCCAGCGCCGCCTTGCCGGCCCCATCCGGCATGCGCGCAAAGAGATCCGCGATCTGCTCGAGCATGCCGCTCGTGGTGCTCGCGGTCAAGCCGAGCTCCTGCATCATGCCGGCCGCCTGACTGTGCGGGTTCTGCGCCTCGATCATGGTCTGCGATAGCTTCTTGTTCGCGACCACAAGCGCGTCGAGGCCCAGGCCGGTCTGGGCCAGCACGACGGTCATGCCCTGCAACTCCTCGACGGCAATCCCGGTCTTTTGGCTGATCAGATCAAGCTCCTCGGCATAGCGCGCCGCCTCCGCCGTCACCGTGAGCGCGTCTTTCAACGCAATCGCGGTTGTCACCGCCGTGCCCAGCGCGGGGCCGAACTTCCGCCCGATGGAGGCCAGGGAGGCCCCGAAGTCCTTCGCCGAATTCCCCAGCTTGTCGAATTCCTTGTGCAGGGCGCTCGCGTCCGCCCCGATCCGAACCACAAGCGAGCCGATGTCAGCCATAGCTAGACCTCTTGCGCAGACGTCTGCACTGATTACGTTTCGGCAGCTCCCGCAGCAGCTCGCCGGCCCGACGTTCAGCCGTAATACTCACGCTTCCTCCCGACGATCGTCTGCTCGAGGAGCTCCAACCCTTCCTCGGAAACACCCTTAATTTCTTCCTGAGTCAGATACCACTTGAGCACTTCGTCGAAATTCATCTTCGCCGGGCGACCCGGCCGGCTGGCTTGGTGGATTGGGCAGCCTCGAATTTCCCATCCGTACACCGTCGATCGATTCACCGCAAAAATTTTCGCGATCTGCATTTTCGAGTAGGTTCTGAACAAAGTCATGCGTGATGCCGTCGCTCACAGACCGTATGACAACCTCGATTCCACCTCTATCACTAGCTCAGAACTGCGGCTGCGCGTACCCGCAGTGAAGGCAGGCCAGGAAGGACCCGAGACGCTGACGCGAGGCCCGCCGGCAGCGGAGGCGAGACAACCAGGACGCCCGCCTCCGCCTTGGGCGCGGCCGAGATGGAGGGACTCTCTCGGCATCGCATCATGAGGTCGCATCCTCAGTCACCCACGCGGCCCGGCCTACGTGACAGAGATCGCGCGCCACGTAGAACGCAATCGACACCACGTCACCCGGGGCCGCCGTCTGACCGTGCGCGATCGCAAAGCCCTCGATCGCGCGAATCTTCACGAGCCGAAGTAACCGGGGATCATTCACCGGCAATGGCATCGCGGGGTAATCTTTTCGATTAACGAAACCCATCTCAATTCAACCCACCCGACGTCACGAATGAGCTCGGGTTGAGCAGCACGCTGTCGACGGTCCAGAATGCGCGGATGCCGACTCGTCCACTTTGGAATAGGTTCGCGCCGGGCACCCCGTATGGATCGCGTCCGATCTCCAGAATTCCGTATTCGAGCAGGACGAGCTGCGACCAATCGCCGAAGGTCAGGGTATTGGGGCTGCTCCCCTCCGTGACGATCCCGGGATAACCTGAAACCTCAGTGCCCAGCATGATGGTCCCGGATCCCGTGGCTCGTTCACGAGACCTGAGCAGTTTGGCGACGGCCGCCGGCATCACAAATCCCGCCGAAGCTGGGTTCAGCAGCGCGGAGTCAGCCTCTACGGCCTCCAGCATGTCGAGGACTTTTGAGTAATTCGCTGAGCCGGCCGCGACGGTATTGATACCGCTGTAGCCAAACACACCTTGAATCTGGCCAGCAGCGCCGGAGCCCACAAGAATTTTCCTGGACAGCTCAGCGGCCACTGCTCGAGCCAGGGCCGCCATCACGAAATTTTGCGCGAACGGGCCGCCCTGCTTCAAGAATTGGCCTGAGAGTTCGATATAGGCCCCGACGGTTTTGGGGGTTGTGGCGCTTGTCGCGAAGGTGAAGTCAGTTTCGCTCAGGCTGGACCCCTCGGAACTGAGCCAGGTGGTCGTGACATTGCCCGCCACGCCCGGGATGGTCGCCGGGCGCTGGAGAGTCAGCCTCTGGATGCCAAGCCGCTCGAAGTGGAAAAATTGATCGAGATAATGGACGAACAGATTTCCGGGCCCGACATCGGACCCGACAAGAAACCCGGCATCGCCGCTCGTCGTCAAGTCGCGGCGTCCCGAGATCGGGACGAAGATGCAGCCGGGCTGCGGGGCGCGGCCAACCTGATCAGCAATCCGCTGACTGATTTCGAATTCATAGCGAGCTTGGCGCGGCAAGTCATCGGCGTGGAGCGCCGTGAGGACGCGATAGAAATCCCATCGGCCGTCCATGTTCGCTGCGATGGATTTTCGGCGACGCCGGGCCTGAGCCTCGCGAAACCGCTGGGCATGGTATGAAGTCAGCTCGTCGAGCATGGCTTTAAAATCGTCATCCAGTGCTTCGTTTTCCATATTCAGAACCTCCGGGTTTTCTCGAAAGGACGTCGCCATGCTCGCACATCGAATCGGACATGCCAAAGAGGCCGTCGATAATTCTTTTGCAGTGCCGTTCTGACAAGCCTAGCTTCCGCGAAATGCTCCCGGCCAAGCCGCGAGACGGCCGTCCGGCAGCCATGGCGGCCTGTGCCAGGTCGAAAACCTGTTGACGATGCACCGCCGCCGTCGCCCGCTGCCGCTCACGGGCGACCTGCCGCCCACGGGCGAGCCCGGCCAGCACTTTCCGGGCGATCGCCTCCAGATCAGGTCCCCGCTTCGAAGATCGAACAAGTGTGCCCATCTCCGCCTCCTCGGTCCTAAAGCGATCAAATCGCAGGTCTGCCAGATGACTGGTCCCCGGCAGGCCCGTAAAGACCTGCCGGGAGGGTGTGTCCCTGACCAGCGTTTGTCGCCCCGCAGCCCTTCCTGCAGGGGTTCGGACGGGTCCGACCCCGCCCAAAGTTTTGCCAAAGGAAGCGCAAAACACCGCTTCCAGCGCCACGATTGCCCCATGACTGGGTGGTAGTCCTACTGGTACTGGTACGGGTATGGGTAACTACTACCGCTACTGGTATTGGTAATGCTTTCTTTCTTGGGGGGACCGGGGGGATTTCTTTCTTGTCGGTCATAATCCAGCTCGCACCTCGAGGAGACGGTCGATGACGGAGTATTGGAGCTCCGATGATCGCGCTTCGCCATTGGCCCCAGTCGTCACAGTCCGAACAGCCGCCAGGAATACCTTGTCTCGAAAAACCTTTGTGCTGAGACGATCATGCCGAGCCGGCCGGCGGCCAGCAGCCAAACACCATTGCTGCAAAAACTTGCTGCTCAACGTGAAACGGCCGCTTGTGGGGAGCGTTGCGGACATGAAGAGGACGACATTCAGCGCCGGACCTGGCTGAATGATGCGGAAGTGCAAAAATATTCTGCCGCGCCCCCAAAAGTTTTTCTTCTGCTCGGCTCGAACGAAATTCACTTCGTATTCGCCGGGATCGACAGTGTGCGGAACGTCGACCTCGCAAGTCACTTCGAGATCTGAGGCGTCAGGCGCATTGCCGGGGCGCCGATTGCCCGTCGGAACAGGCTGCAGGCGAATTGCCACCATGGCCTCCTATGCAACATCTTTCGGCAAGGACTCACTTGTGGAGCTGGCGGTCCGGCTTATGAGCCAGGCTTGAATATCAGCCTTCCGGTACCGAACCAGCGATCCAACCTTGATGAAGCGGGGGCCACTGCCACGCACGCGCCAGGTCTCCGCTGTCTTTGTTGTAATGCCCAACATTCGAGACATCGCCCGCTGATCAATAAGCTGCTCATCCGCTCCCATACATCCTCCTAGTCCGATTGAAAGAGTGGACATAGCTGTAGCGTGCCGGATCATAGGGGATGGCAAAAGAAAGACACGTACAAAAAACAGGCGTTTCTTGTACGTATGGGCTGATTACCGAAGGTACGTCGGAGGAGGAGTGTTCGGGCGTGCGGGTTTGAGGAGAGATTCTATCGTTTGGACTTCGACCCTATGAAGCGCTGCCAGGATCTTCAATCTGATTTCCGGCTCTCGCATTGTCTTATCTATGTGAAGATCCGCGAAGGAATCAGGATAGCGGCAGAAACACTTCCAGAATTGCAGATCTTCGAAGATCTGCTTCTTGTGAAACTCAACCCGTTCCACGACTGAAAGGCTCTTCGATAATCCACTGATCGGCAAATAAAAGATCCGCTCAAAGAAGGTCTTCAGGTCGTCGTGTTGCAGACGAACGACGTTGGGAATGTGGCCGGGTGCATGAGGCTTTCCCCTGCTCAGCTCACGAAACTCGTCATTGCAAACATGCTCCGGATACCGACGAAATACCACGCTTAGCCCATCGGTGCCGCGCTCGCGTGCCGCAAGGCTCTGAACTATCATCCGGCACCACAGCGCGGTTTTTTTATCTGTACTTGTCGCGATCCGGTCCAACAGGGCCTTTACCGTGGCCCGAAGAACGAGCGGTGTATGCGGGATAGGATCGGCGGCCACATCATCGAAACGAGACACCCGCTCAGCGATAGAGCGAAAATTGGTGTCAGCTCTTCTTTTTGGCATAGGTCAACATCCTCTTTGCATTTTTCTCTAATGCCTCACGCACTGGATCGAGCTCGAGCCGGGCATAGATTGCGGTCGTCGCCGGCTGAGAGTGGTTTAACGTCTTCCCAATCAATGGCAGCGACGCGCCAGCGGCGACCATCCAGCTACCTAGCGTGCGGCGGAGATCGTGGAGCCGGACATCATGGATTCCAGCCTCTTTTCTAATCCGTCGCCAGGGCTTTGACACATTGTTGAGATTCTTCTTCCCCCATCGTCCGCAGAAGACGTAGGGATTCCCTTCCAGCCTGGGAATCTTCAGGAGCTCATCGACGACCGGCCGTGGTAGCGGCAAGGTGTGCGGCCGGCCGGCTTTCGTGTCTGGGATCCGCCACAAAGCTTGGTCAAGATCCAGATCGGCCCATTGCATCGAGAGCACTTCCGATCGACGCGCGCCAGTCAGCAGGCCGACAAAGAACGCGCCGCGGACATACGGATTCACTTCATTCTGGAGCGCCTTCCAGAGACGTGGGAGCTCATCTGGGCGAACAAACCGATCGCGTTTCACCTCTTTAAAGAATTTGATCCGACTGGCCGGATTCGGACCGGGATGCACGCCCCAATCAAACGCCAAATTGAACAGGGTGCGGACTAGGGCGACCATACGGTTCGCGTGTGTGGTGTGGCCACCCGCCCCCATATCCGCATGCCGAGCAGTGATGTCCGCCCGCGTGATCGTGCTCAACCGCCGGGGGCGCCAATCCGCTAGCCACTTATTGAACATACCGACATCGTTCTTCTTTGATTTCTTATGCACGGCGTGCCGCTCGAGGTAGAGCTGCTCGAGCTCATGAAACGTGATCGACTGCCGCCGCCGGCGGCGTTCTTCGGCAGGGTCTTTCCCGGCTGCAATCTCCCCGAGCTTGATTGTCGCGAGATCCCGAGCCTGGTCAACGGTCAATTCGCCATAGCGCCCCAATTTCAGTCGACGAACGCGCCCGTGAATCTCTTTCTCCAGAATGAACGTCTTGGATCCAGGTGTGAGCCGCACTGCGAAGCCGCGCAATGCGGCGTCGCGCAAAAACCTCTGTCCGGTATCCGGATGCCGTGCCGCGTCGATCTTCTTCTTTGTCAGCCCAGGCATGACGACCTCGTATGCAAGATAGCCTGTGTAGAAAAAATGTAGAAAGAATGTAGAAAAATGTAGAGGAAGATATGGTAGAGCATCAGACTTGACAGTGCACGAAAGCTAGCGTACTGTCAAGTCGCAGCGAAACAGAGAGGGTTGTGTAGAACGTAGGTGCACAGACTACGGATCTGGGGGTTACAGGTTCAAGTCCTGTCGGGCGCACCACAATATCAGTAGGTTGCACCTTCTCCGCGTCTGGCACCTCTTCCTTGGTTGTGGTTTTGGTTAAGGTTCCAGAGTCGGTTTTAGCCTCACTCCCGAACAAACTGCCTCGATTCACGCCGTCCTTGAGGTGATCAGGCGCGAGGTGGGCATACCGGAGCGTCGTCTCGATGTCCCGGTGTCCCATGATCTCTTTCACGGTCACCAGGTCCACACCGGCCATGACTCGCCGGCTTGCCGCTGTATGACGCAGCGTGTGCCAACAGACACCTTGAATGCCCGCTTTTCGCAAGGCAGGCTCATACGATCGACGCTCGAAGGCGCGGGCATCCAGTGGATGATCGGTCCCCCTGATGCCCGGAAACACATACGCGGAGCTCATGAAACTGTCCAAAGACCGGAGGAGCTGCTTGGCTCCTTCGCTTAGTGGCACATGGCGGGTCTTACCACCTTTAGGCATAGGGATCGTGAGGACCCCGTTTTCAAGATCGACCTGATCCCATCGAAGTGGGAACTGCTCACCCTGTCGGAGCCCCGTTTCGATCGCGAAGGCGATGAGCTTCCAGTCATCAGGAGATGTCACATTCCGTAGACGCTTTAATTCCTCATCGGTCAAGAAGCGGGTTCGATACACTTCGGGGAAGAACTTCACGCCGCTGACGGGATTCCGACTGATCCAGCCTTCTTTGACCGCCAGCATCAGGACATGGCGGAGAAAGGAAAAATGGCGGTTGATCGTGGCATCGCTCCATCCTCTGCCCTTTGGTTTCTTGCCCTGACGTTTCAGTGCCTCAACCTTGAGCCGGCGGGCTCGCATGGTGGTTTGAAGACGGCGCAGCTCTTCCGTGGTGATTTCTCGGAGCAGTTTGCCGCCCAGCAGGAGTGACCAGCGCCTCCCATATCGCTCCTCGTTGCCCACTCCCCTGTTCGAACAGCCATCGAGGTACCGACGAATCCAGGCCCGAAGGGTGATGTCCTTTGAGGGAGCGAACTGTTCGGGAAAAAACTTCTTCTCCCGAATCTCAGCTTTGAGCCTCCCGTACAGCGTCTTTGCCTGTGTCTTCGTATCACAACGGTACGTTCGCGCTCGCCCATTGACGAACACTTGGACCCACCAGCCGGGACGGTCCTTGCGCTCGAAGATCCCACGGTCCTTCCCATCCTTGCGTGCCATTATCGGTACTCCTTGTTCAGCTTCTTCTTGTTGGCTTTTCTCCACTTTCGTGAGGCCACCCGCATCTGACAACGTGGATCACAAAAGAGTTGATCACGCCGGGCGGCGACAAAGATCCGCTGGCACTCCTCACAGGCTCGAACGCGCCCTGCGTTGTGCGCCAGCAGGACGGCAACCCGGTATTCAAACTCTTTGGCTTTTGGCTTGGTCGAAACCAATAGGCTGCCGGATCGGTCATCAAGAGCGCCGGGAGCGGTGACTATTAAGGTGAGATCAGAAAACTTCACGGGTGCAAGCCCGTGCTGCCACAGGTGCTCCAAGTGGGCTCGAATGGTCCGTTGGAGCTGGATCGCCTCTTTACGGCTGGGGAGCGTGTATTCAAGTCTTTCCTCGGGGAGTGCCTGGACGCTCCATCCACTGGCAGAAGCGACGGGCAGTGAATGTTTCTCCGGACCGGCTGCTTCGGCGAAACTCGCGACCTCATAGGCATTGACCATCCATTCGCTTGGTGTCAGGGCTTCAAGGTCTAGTTGGATGAATTTGACCAACCAGCCTATTGCCCCGTCGGGAACTGTGGTCACGCGCTCCCACCCTTTTCTCATCTCCTGGTGAAATTCGTCTTTTGTATCGTGCCGCTTCGTCGTCATCACATCAGATCTCCGTCATGCCGAACGCAATGGAGGGAAACCCACCCCATAGCGCGTGAAGAATTTCTCACACAGGAACGACTTTCTGGACGGAAAACTCTTGGGACGTGCCTCACGGTCATGGTAATTGGTATCTCATATGTCATGTCTCTATTTCAACAGGCATGATGCTGTCAATCTCATTCACCACCAGGAGGTGTTCCCATGCGACCTAGTGCGAAGCTGTTAACTGTGCGTGAAGTGGCCGATCGGCTCGGGCTCAAGGAAAGTACGATTCGCAAACGCATTCTGCTGCGCCAGATCGCCTATGTGAAGCCGGGCCTGCGGGCGGTGCGGATTCCGATCGAAGAACTCGAACGCATCCTCTCCGTCGGCTTTCGACCAGCCCTCCCACCAAGTGCGACCACCTAGCGGGAAGAAATCCCAGAACGTACTCACGGAGGGACCACGCAATGGACGACATGAAGAAGCAGGAAGAAACAGAC
>NZ_JBLYIG010000310.1:0-2451 GCF_049222245.1 Nitrospira sp. BLG_2
CCTGATGTTACTGGGGAAACCTGAAGATCGTGCAATCTACACGTGGGCACCATAAGCCATTTTACGGCGCTAATGCCTTCTGTGCACTACTTCAAGAAGCCGGTGGTACTTGGACATAAAATGTATGTGCTGACGCACTTCTCTTTTACACTGCGATCTCAAACTGAATCCTTTCATACGGAACGGTTGGAGTGACGGAGTCACGCAGGCGCGTTCCTGACTCCAGGTGCACGAGACCGAGGTCGGCGAGAAGCTTTACATCCGCATGCACGTTCTTGAAATTCCTGCTTGTCAGCTTGGCCAGTGCGGCGATAGAACGAGGGTGGCGTGTCCTAATCAGATGCAACAAGCTCAGGCGGGAAGGTGTCAGGACTTGCCGCATCGCTTCCACGCTGACGAAATACACTCCTGTTCGCTTAGTTACAGACTTTCCTGATCGGATAGCCTTGAGTGTGGCACCAAACTCTTGAAGCCCTTCATCCAACGAGCGTACACCCACTTTGAGTCGTTTCACTTTCATTGTTCTAACTCCTTCTTTACAGCTTCGACATCGCGGCGAAAGTCCACGATTAGCCTTTCGATGGTCGTGAAGATATACGGTGATGTGGTGGCACGAGAGTGACGATGATCGCCTTTGTGCTCATGGTTGTCATAACCAATCAGCCGCTTTCCATTGCGTATGTAAACCAAGGAATACTTGAATCCGTGAGGAGTAGCCAGGGTCTTCGGAACATCATAGGCTTTCATTTCCACCAGCCCTCCCTGCTCGTCCACATATCTTGTGTGGAGGACCAGCTTCGCCTTCGGCATATGGTAATAGACACCATATGGGAATGAAGTGTCAAGGAACATGGCGCGGGAAACTCATATGGCTGCTGGGCCGATCCTTGATTGAAACCGGTACGGCACGGTACTGTGAGTTGTTAAGATTGCGGGGTGGAGGGTTGATTCACTGAAGGGCCACAGCCATGGTACTCTTTACTGAGTTCCTAGATTGGGTTAGAAAGCGGGTCACATGCCCCTCGAAGATGACTTTTCCGACATTCTGAAAAAAGCGCGCACCGGCCAAGGATTGTCGGTCGGCGATGTTGCCAGGATGACGGGGTTGCCCGGCGGCGATATTACGGCGCTGGAACGTGGCGATCAACCGCGAGATCGCGCGGAGGTACGCGCCTTGGCAAAGGCCTTGGGTCTGCGGGCCGAACCGCTCGAACAAATCGCCATCGAGAAGTGGGAGCCGGTTGCCCAGCGCATGCCGCCCTGGGTGGACATGGTTCACGGGTCCATCAATGGATATGGTGTGCAGGGGTATGTCGTGCATGACGAGGACGAGGCGCTGTTGGTCGACACCGCCTATAACGCCCCGGCAATGATTGAGCTGCTTCGTCGTCGAGGATTGCGTCTGATCGGCATCTGTCTCACGCATGGCCATGCGGACCATGCGGATGGAATTGAGCAGATCTTAAGCCATCGTGAAATTCCAGTGTACCTGGGGCCGGAAGATATCAGCCTATTGAGTTGGCGGCCGCCGACGAAGTTGTTCGTTGCCCCGATCGATGGGTTGTCAATCAGCGTCGGGCGCCGTACGGTTCACTGTCTGACGACGCCGGGCCATACGCCGGGCGGCATTTGTTACCGGCTGGATGATGCGCAACACCCTGTCTGTTTTGTCGGAGATACCCTCTTTGCCGGATCCATCGGCCGGTCCAATCCCAAGGAATTGTACTCGACTCATCTCAATTCGGTTCGCCGCCGTGTGCTGACCCTCGCACTCGATTATCGTCTCTTGCCGGGACATGGCCCTGCCACGACTGTTGAGGAAGAACTCGATCATAATCCGTTTGGGGCAATTCAATAGACTGGGAAGACATGGATGGATTGGGACGGCATGAACATCGCGATCTCCATCGGAGTCTTGTCCTGGACGACGACAAAGAGCTGATTCCACGACTAGCGGACGAGATAGAGAGCGAGACTGAAGAAGAACCGTCATTTTTCTCCACGTGGGCCTTGCCGATCGTCCTCTTTCTCTTGACGGTCTTTACCACGTTGTGGGCAGGCGCCTATCAAGCCTACACCGGTCCCGCGCGGGGTCCTCTGAATTTTCTCTTGAGCTATCCTGAAACGCTCTGGCGGGGAATTCCGTTTGCAGGCGCGCTGCTCTTTATCCTCACGACGCACGAGTTCGGACATTATCTATTGTCTAAAATTCACCGCGTTCCCGCTTCCTTGCCGCTGTTCATTCCCGGCCCTCCTCACTTCATCGGGACGTTCGGCGCCATCATCCGCATGCGAGGTCCGATTCTGAGCCGCCGCGCCTTGTTCGACATCGGAGTCGCCGGTCCTTTGGCGGGGTTTGTGGTCGCCGTCATCGCGCTGATTATCGGTCTCAATCTGTCCACCGTCGTGGATCGAACCGCCACGTACGGATTACACCTGGGCGAGCCCTTG
>NZ_JBLYIG010000311.1:0-2733 GCF_049222245.1 Nitrospira sp. BLG_2
TCGAAAATCTTCAACCTGGTTGCGGTTCAACCACTCGAGCACCGGCTTGGCGGCCGTTCGGTTCCCTTCGGCGAGCGCGCATTCCAGAAGAATCCTGGCGTCCGCCGGTTCTCGCTGGACGCGCCAATTGGTCTGGGCTAACGGCAGCGCCTGTCGGGCATCGCGCAATAAATTCAACGTGAACCGTGCTTCTTCTCTGATATGGACGGTCGTTCCGCGTTCCCGGCCGGCGGCAAAGCGAGCCGCCAGTTCGGCTGTATGGTTCTGGAGCGCGGGCAGCTCCAGCGCCTGTTCAGCGAGAGCTAGGCGCAAGAGCAGTCCATCGGCTCTCGTCTCAGATTGGAGTAAGGAGATGACGCCTTGATAACGGCGCTGATCTAGCAAGTAATCCGCATAGGCGCCCAGCAAGTATTGATCTTTGATGCCAATCTTGAATGCTTCGGAGAAATACTGTTCAGCCTCTCGTATGGCTCCAGTGCGGGTCGCTGTTTCAGCCAGGATCGTTGTAAGCCAGATTCGCTCGCGACCTGAGAGAGCGGAATTCGAAAGCGCCTGCCGGAGCAGTTCACGGCTTGTTGATGATTGCCCCGTTACGCCGGCGATATCGCTCAAGCATCCCCGCAGCACATGAGAGGCCGCCAACCGGGCAAGCCGCAGACAGGCTCGCCGTGCCTAGGCGTAGCGTGCATGTACCTGAAGGATCGATGCTTTAGTGAGCCGAGCCTGGGCATTGGTCGGCTCTCTATCCAGCACCACATCCAGATCGGCCAAAGCCTGATCGAATTCATGGCCGTTCTGTTTGATAATCGCACGTAACAGTAGCACGGGAGCCGGAGGAATCGGTTCGTTCCACCAAGGGGTGAGGATTGCCTGTGCTTGCCCTAGGAAACGAGGATCGCCTTCCGACCGGCCTTGTTCGATGTAGCGAGTTGCCAACTTCACGGCTGCTTCGAGATGACGAGGGTTGTTTCGCAGGTCGGTTCGTAGGTTTTCGGTTTCGCGTGCGGCCGGATCGGTCGCCTTGAAACTGAGGCGCTCAAGGACCTGAGCATCATCCGTCGGTCGGTAGGGTTCAGGGCAAGCCGAAGGGATTTCGCTCGTCGTCGACCATCCGAACACGATGAGTACCATGAGTAATCGTGATCGAATCATTGAGCTATTCCCGTCAATAGGTGATTGGAACGCGCATGACGATTGTCGGCCGTCCGAGAAACCTGGTAATTTCGTAGGGTGTCGCACGCATGTGCGGCACCCGCTTGGCTATGACTAGAAGGCTTCTTTGGGATCGATATGCCGGCGATCCCGTCCATCGAACGGAGTAGGAAGGAATGGGAACTCCTTCGCGATCCCGTTGGCCGTCTTGTTACTGCCGACCGACCCCACGTTGAAATTCACTCCGTCGCCGAGGTTCGGTACGGCCGGGTTCGTGAGGATACCGGCCACAACGCGCAAGGCCACATCGGTGACATCGTCGTTCGGTCTCCTGCCGTTCGGCCAGCCGGCTCTATCCGGTGTCGCATTGCCGCTGGGGTCATGGGCCAAAGGGCCGAGTCGCTTCTGGCCGCCAGCCTGGGTTGGCGGGACGTCCAAGTCGACTCGGATGAAATCGGCGAGTGCTTCATTGGTCTTGCCCGAGCCGCAGACCGGTGGGCCCGGCGCATACCGGAGCAAAGCACTAACGAGATCTTCACGGTTTGCCGTCGGGAAGCCGGTGCCGAAGACCGTGTTGAGGGCTGTTGCGAGCGCCGAGTTGCAATAAAACGGGACAAAATCATTCTCATCTTCCGCATCCGTGGCATTCCACTTGTCCTTCATGCTCGTCGGAATGACCAGCTCATTAACGAGTGGATTGCCCATCCGTGCCACCTGGACGAAGCGGGCGCTGTTGTCACGGTCGCCGTTTTTCTTGATCACGCTGACCTTGGGCCGGCTCGTGCTGGCATAGGCGCCGATGAGTTTATTGCCGTTTGGCCCCGCAAGGTCGCCGATGGGGATCTCCAGCGCGATCGTGTTGACGTTGAAGCCGCTGAACGTATCGGCGGTGCCGGCACCCGGCGCTCCAACGATAATCGCGTCGTTCGCATCGTCGGCATCCGAAAGGATCGGTGAGAGATGCAGGTTGAGCGTATCGAATGTTCCTCCCAAGTCGATGTAGAAGGTTTCATCCCGCTGACCGGCGAAGACGCGCCCCCCGTTCTTCAAGGAATACACTCCTTTGGCGGCCAACTCTTCGTATTTGGGCATCGTACGAGGACCGACGTTCGACGGCACGGAAAACATCGGACCGGTACCGAGATCGCGCGGCGGTTGACCATAGCGCACTTCAGTAACGGTATAGCGTTGTCGCACGAGTAACCCTTCCGATCCTCCGCCGGTGAGCGCCGTAATGGGCGGCAATGCAACATAGGCCAAGGGGAACACATTTCCCGGTTGGCGGATCTCCGTCTTGAAACGGATTTGATAGACGATGTTCGCCGCGATATTGTTTTTGTTGTTGTCGACATGGATTTCGTAGAGCACGTCGTCCGCAAAAGTGAAGTAATTAGGACCCGATCCAGGCTCCTGACTCGGAATCACATTCATGATCAGGATTGCGTTGTCGGGATCCTCCCAACTGCGGAAGAAATAAAAATCCGTGATATCCGCCGTCGGGTCATTGGCGATCAACGGGGCCTCGCGATGGCTTGCAGCTAGGACCGGTGCGGCCATGAGCACAGTCAGTACCGTCAAGAT
>NZ_JBLYIG010000312.1:0-2172 GCF_049222245.1 Nitrospira sp. BLG_2
CACGGCCTTTCCTGGCAGGACCGATGGAGACTCTTCTCTCATGTTGAGCAAATTTGGGAACAAGCCCACACCCTCCCGGCGGATTTAGAGAATCGAGCCGCGGAGGAATGGCTGGCGGCGACCGGGCAAAGTCTCGAAGCAAGAGAACGGATTTGGGATCCCCTCGCTCAATGGTTGACCGGCAACTCGTTGGCACGCCTCTCCGCTACAACTTTCGTCCACCTGCTTTCAACCGTGTTTCTTCGTGACGCGTCGGACGCGAGACTCACACATCTAACCGGCTCCGTCGACCACCGGTTCATCACCCCCATAAAACAGATCCTCCACCAGAGTGACGTCCGGATCGTCGGTCTGACTCATCGGCCTACCTTACGCTTTGGACCGACCGGCGTGAGCGAAGTCCGGCTTCAGGACGATACCAGGTTGCGGGCTGACCGATACATCATTGCGCTATCCTACCAGAGTTTACTTCAACTGCTGCCGGAACGGCTGCTGACACGCTATGCCTACTTTGCGCAGATCACCGAACTCAAAAGTGTGAGTGAGGTCGTTATCCAATTGACCTGCCCCGCGTTGACACAAAAGCCTCGTCTCCTTCTCCTCGCAGGCCGACCGTTCCATCAGCTCACCAGCACATCGCTGGAGTCAGGGGAAATCAGATATCGGCTGTCTGCCCTCGGAAACACGCCCGCAGAGTTGGGCAACGATCAGTTGGTCAATGCGGCACAGACCGAGATGTGCAAGTTGTTCTCAGGAACGGCCTGGGAAGATGTGATCACCCGTGCAGTCTTTCGCGAGCACCATGCCGCCCTGTTGCTTACGCCAGGTGCCGCGCGGCTGCGGCCGCTTCAACAGAGTCCTCTCCAAAACCTGCTCGTCGCCGGGGCGTGGACCGACACGGGATGGCCCGCCACCCTCGAAAGCGCACTTGTCAGCGCCCGTCGCTGCGCGGACCTCATCGCAGACCGGCGGTTTGACACGGCAATGCCTTGATGGGAGGAGTATCCTATGATCTCATAGGCCAAGATCTTCGTGCTTGCGCTTTCTCTGAGCGTGTGGAGTTGTGCGCACAGTCCCTACGAGCGCGGAGACCACTACCCGATATGACGTAGAGCGGGATTACAGAGGATTCTATTACAAAGCGGGATTAGCAAATGACCAACACTTCTTCAGTCCGAGTTCATTCTTTCCCTTCGGTTCTGGTCTTTCGAGTCCCACCGATCATGCCCGCGCCCTCCATAGCTTTTCGACCATCAATTCCATGCGAGATACCTGTCTCGCGGCAAAAGGCTACAAGGTCGAATAATCAAAACTTGCCGGCGTGCAGGTAGCATAAATCTTCAAACTGTTCAGCGCCTCGATACGTTGCGATGACGATCCACTCCCGCCTTTTATCCGTCATACTAATATAGGACCGATCATCGAGTATGAAGGGTTGAAGTGAAAATGATGTCGTCAGTACCGGAGAGTCTAGCGCCTTATCGATCCGGAGCGCCGTCAGCGGATAGGTTCCGCCGGTTCGTTCAAACTTATTCTGCGTCGCCAGCAGCGGACTGAGGTCTTGCCAGCTTGATTGTTCAAGAACCGTACTGTCGGCCGGGAATACATAGAGACTGTCGCTTGGAGAGCCTTTCGGACAGAAGGTCGCCTTCACTACCAGATCCTCTTGCCCATCACTGTCGAGATCCATTTTCGTTCTATCCAAGCTTGAGCAACGCCGCGTCGGCGGCCCCTGCCCTTTCAACTGAACCGGCTCCCACTGCACCTTCTTCAAGAGCTCGGCATTGAGGTCCAGCCGCTCTCCGAACAATGTCGCCACTTTTTCACAAAAGGGTTTATCCGAAAACGCAGTCAGTTCCACCGAAGCCGCGGCGGTCACCGCCGGAATCACCGCCACCAATAGGCTTCCCATGCCTGTGATCCTTATCGCCATCTTCCGCCTCCTGGCTTCAGAATCTTGATTGACATCGCAGCTCGCCGTTTCTAAGATACCGCTGCTTAGTTCGTTGCCTCAGACCATGACGCTCACCCCTCTCCAAGACCTCGCTCAATCCCTCGTCAACTGCGAGCGCTGCAAGCTGGCCAAGTTGGGGCGAAGCCAAGTCGTGTTCGGCGTCGGAAATCCTCACGCAAGTATCATGTTTGTGGGAGAAGCGCCAGGATTCAATGAAG
>NZ_JBLYIG010000313.1:0-2942 GCF_049222245.1 Nitrospira sp. BLG_2
AGGCATGGCATACTTGTAGACGCCCGCCCTCGGCTTCGCCGCGAGGCGAGCGAGCCGGTGAGGCAGCCGTGTCTCGTGGACGGGCAATGTCCGGTGATCGCCCAGTATCTTAGGCGAAGCGTACTTTGGGCGGTCGTCTAATCGCCGCGAACACCGCGGCCGGTTTTTCAGCAGTCTGTTAGGGAAATGACGTGCTCCTGTTGCTCGTACTCATCGTTCCATGTCTCCTTCTGGCCGCCGCCGGCATCGTGATGATGCGCGGTGAGGCGCCGCGTTTCAATCGCGCGAAGGCGTCTGCCTATCCCATCGGCCTAGCATTCCTCGGCGCCATTGGCGCGCTGGCCTTGGTCGCATCGGAGGGTCCTATCACCGTTCGGTTCTATGATCCTGACTCCGTCGCATCCTTCATCATTCCCATCGGTTTCTATGTCGACCGGCTGAGCGCGGTCATGATGACGTTGATCACGGGCGTCAGCACCATTATTTACTGCTACTCGACGAGCTATATGTACCAGGATCATCATGCGCGCCGGTATCTCGCGTTGATTTGCCTGACAGACTTCGTGTTGATCTGCATGGTCTCGAGCGGGAACCTCATGATGCTGTTTCTCTTTTGGCAAATCCTCAGTTACCTGCTCTACCTGCTCGCGCACAACCATGTCCATGCCGCGACGTTGGCCGGGGCGTTCAAGACATTTACGCTGTTGCGCATCGCCGATACGGCGTTTCTTGCCGGCATTGTCCTCGCCTATCAACTCTACGGCACCCTCGAATTCCACGAGCTGTTTGCGAGAGCGGCTGCGGCGCCCATGACCCTTTCGATTCTGCCCGGGATGGAGATCAGCGCCACAACGGCCCTGACCTTCCTCCTTTTTATCGGGGCAATGGGCAAATCGGCTCAGTTTCCTCTCCATTTGTGGCTGCCTGGATCGCTTTTTGCGCCTACGCCGGTCCATGCATTGCTGCACGCGGGTATCATCAACGCCGGAGGATTTCTCATTAATCGCCTCGCTCCGCTCTTTGGAATGAGCTCGACCACTCTGCACGTCGCCTTTGTCGTCGGGACACTGACCGCCGCTCTCGGCGCGACGATGATGCTGGCCCAAAACGACATCAAGAAGACGCTCGGCTTTTCGACGATCGGGCAAATGGGCTACATGATCATGGAATGCGGCCTGGGTGCCTTTTCGCTCGCGGTCTTTCATTTGATCGCTCATGGCCTCTTCAAGGCCACGGTTTTCCTCAATTGTGGAAATGTCATCCACAAGGCGCGACAAGAGCCGCATTTCCCTCCTATGGACCATGTGGATGACAAGGCGGGATTCTCGCGCTTGACCTGGGCGACGGGGTTTGTGACGACACTGTTTATTCCGCTGCTCATCTTATTGGCGACGCATGGAGTTCTGCGCATTCCGTTACTGGAATCCCAGGGAACCGTCATTATCCTCTTTTTCATCTGGATCACCTCGTCGCAAGCGATCTTGACGCTCACACGGCTCCGTGCCGTGGCTTCGTGGAAAGTGTCGGTCATTATGCTGCTGACGCTCCTCTTCATCGTGTTCGTCTATCTATTCGCCGTCGAGTCGTTCACCGCATTCCTCTACCCGAACCCGGAAGAGGTGGCATCGTATTTCAAGGCCGCCGATCTTCCGGACTGGCTCTTCGACCTCATGGTCGCGATGGCCGCTCTCATGACGATCTTCGGCTGGACCTACTTATACATGCGTGCCCACGGTCGGATGGTCCGGATGCCGACTTGGATCGAGAACATCAGGATTCGCCTCTATACGGTCTTCCTGAACAGAATGTATGCCGATGAACTCTATCAGCTGATCGGCTCGATGACCGCACAACTGGTTCATCGGATCGACAAGCTGGAACGCGGGTGGTCCCGATGACGGACATACTTATCCCATGCCTGTTCGCCGGGATTCCGTTTGCAGGCGCGCTCGTCTGTCTGGCCTTCCGGTCCGATCCTTACCGTGTGAAGAGGTCTGCGATCGTCTGGTCTGTCATCAGCCTCGCGGCGACCGTCGGAGTCGCCAACCTGCTTCCGTCTCCGCCAGATAGTCTCTTACCGCTCTATTTGCTGCCTCTCGCAGCCATCGTGTCCGTATTAGGCCAGCCCGTTCACGAGAACCATCGGTTCTCCTGGACTATGATCTTGGTCTTTCTCGGTTTAGGAATGGGCGTGCTCACCGCCGGGAATTCGGTCGCCCTGCTGTGTCAGATCTCGCTCATGCTGATCATCATGTTTCTCCTGTACCGTCACCACACCACGCTCTGGCCCATTTCCTGGTGGGGCATCGGCTCCTTCGGTGTCGGTGTCGTCGGCGCCGGCCTTTCCCTCGCGGCCGGACCGCCCGTTTCATCTGTGGCATCCTTGGCAACCTGTGCCGTTCTGTTGCCGCTCATGCCTTTTCATAACGGATATCTCACGGCGCTGACCAGATTGCCGGGCAGCTTGCCGCCGTTCATTGTGTTGCTGCTGCCCGTGCTTGGCCTTCACGGACTGTCGATGGTCATGCCGACAATGCCGAATGAATTCGTTGCTGTCGTCAGCCTCTTGGCTTTGATCAGCTCGCTATACGGCGCGATCAAGGCCTTGGCGCAGTCGCGCGTCCGGCTCTTGGTCGGCTACGGCAGTGTCTCGTTCTTTTCGATCCTCTGGTGGTTTGTCACAGGAGCCCACACGACGACCCCGCGCGCGGCCGTGCTGGCCGGAGCCGTCGGTCTTGCGACCGGCGGGCTGTTGGTTGCCTGGCAGGTCATCCGCACGAGATATGGCGACGACGTGGATCCTCAGGCCATCAGCGGACTGGCCGCGGCGATGCCGAAATATGCCGTCCTGTTTTCCCTGTTGGGTCTTGCGGCGATGGGAATCCCACCGTTCGGAGTGTTCGCGGGGTTCATGGGGTTGCTGTTGACCATTCCACCCTCTT
>NZ_JBLYIG010000314.1:0-9667 GCF_049222245.1 Nitrospira sp. BLG_2
GATAAAAAGGTCGAGCGAGGCGTCTGTACGACGCCTCGCTTTTGTGCTGCCCTCCGAGAAGAGGTGTTCTATGAAAGGCACTGTTGGGTTCTGGATCGGATGCGCGCTCCTCTCGATTGTCGTGAGCGGGTGTAACCGGTATCAGGTCATTCCTGAACAGTGGGCTAATCGGGTCAACAAACAATTGACGTACGAACAAGTGAAAGCCGCGCCCGACGCCACGCGCGGTCAAATAGTGGTCTGGGGAGGAGAAGTGCTCAACGCCGTGCGAGACAATGAAAGGACGACAATCGAAGTGCTTGAGGTACCGTTGAATAAGGATCATATTCCACTCGAAAGCCGGGCGTCATCACGAGGACGATTCTTAGCGTTAGACAGCCGTGGCGAAATAATCGACCCGGCTATCTTTAAGGAAGGATCGAAAATTACCGTCATCGGCGAGGTTCTCGGTCTTCGGACTGAGACGCTCGATCAGGCGGCCTATGACTTTCCGGTTGTCGGGATACGCGACATGACCCTGTGGGACGACCACACGAGGTCGAACTATCCATTAGCCGGATACTACAATTATTACGGGTACGGTTACTACGGGCACCGACCGTATATGTTTTTGGAAGGGGCTCACGTGTCGGGAAGCTAGGCTCGTAGAAATGCCGTAGGTTCGATGTGGGACAAGGGAGCGGAGGAGGTTGTCGGTCATCGGCGAACAGTAGTGCAGGCATGACTCTACTGATAATGACGCGTGCTCATCATATATCCGAACACCTATGAGATATGTTGCCGTCGCGACGGATTACGACAACACACTCGCCGTCGATGGCCGGGTGGACCGCAAGACGATCGCCGCCCTTGAGCGCCTCATCCAATCCGGGCGGAAAGTCATTCTCGTCACAGGGCGTCTACTCCCGGATATCCGGGACATTTTTCCAGAAATCGGACTGTGCGAGCGAGTCGTCGCGGACAACGGCGCCGTGCTCTACCGTCCCGCGACACGCGAACATACGGTATTGGCCCCTCCGATTCCTCCGCAATTCGTCGACGAGCTGCGCCGCAGACAGGTACCGGAGCTTTCGTTCGGGGATTCGATTGTGGGCACGGTGCGGCCCCATGAGTTGACGGTGCTCGAGGTCATTCGAGATCTCGGTCTTGAACTGCAGGTTATTTTCAATCGGGACTCCGTCATGGTTGTTCCATCCGGAGTCAACAAAGCCAGTGGTCTCGCGGCCGCATTGCGGGAGATGGGCCTATCGCCGCGCAATGTCGTGGGGGTCGGGGACGCAGAAAATGATCATGCCCTGCTCAATCAATGCGAGTACGCGGTGGCGGTGGCCAATGCCGTGCCGACACTCAAAGAAATCGCCGATTGGGTCACCAGTGGCGCGGCTGGACGGGGAGTCACCGAAGTCATCGATGAACTCGTTGGTCATGATCTCTCTGTGTCTCCGTTCAGCGCGAGCCGTCGCAATGTTCTTATCGGTGTGCGCGAAAACGGGGCGGAGGTCACGATTGCCGCGACTGGATCGAATCTGTTGGTGGCCGGCTCGTCGGGAAGCGGAAAATCGACGCTGGCAACCGGGATTCTTGAGCGGGTCACAGAACAAGGGTATCAGTTTTGTGTGATCGATCCTGAAGGAGACTACGAAGGGTTTGCGGAAGCAGTCATGTTCGGGACTTCACAACGAGGTCCGGGAATGATGGAGATTGTTACCGCACTGGAGAGCCCGGACACGAATTTGGTCGTCAATCTCGTGGGTTTGCCGTTACAAGATCGACCGGCCTTTTTCCTCGCCCTCTTGCCGGCCCTTCAGGAACGTCGGGCCAAATCCGGTCGGCCTCATTGGATTCTTGTCGACGAAACACACCATTTATTGCCTCGCGACTGGCAACCGGTGCAAGCTGTGCTGGCGAAAGATTTGACCGGTATGGTGTATGTCACCGTGCATCCCGATCATGTCGCGAAATCGGTGCTTCACACGGTGGATGTGGTCGTGGCTTTAGGCGATGACCCCAATGGCACAATCGCAGGCTTTTGTGAAGTGCTCGGTCTGCCTGTACCTCAAGTGCCGTATACGACCCTGGATCCTGGTGAGGCGGTCTTTTGGGATCGACGGTCCACCGAGTTGCCCTGCACATTGCGCATTGCTCCTTGTGAAGCAGACCGCCGGCGCCATCGCCGGAAATATGCCGAAGGCGAGTTGCCGGAGGACCGAAGCTTTTTTTTTCGCGGGCCGGACAATCTGTTGAACTTACGCGCGCACAACTTGATTCTTTTCATGCAACTCGCGGAGGGCGTTGATGAGAAAACGTGGTTGCATCACCTTCGACGAGGGGATTACAGCACATGGATGTCGGAGGGTATTAAAGATTCACACTTGGCCGATGCCGTTCGTCGGATTGAGCAACGGCCATCCGTCAGCGCCGAGCGCAGTCGACAGATGATACGTTCCGCCATTGAGGAACGGTACACAGTTCCCGCGAGCGGCGCGTAATGCGCGGGGCGTTCCGAAGTCGGCTCATGATCTGGCCGCTTCTCTTTAGTATTTGCGGGTGCGGGCTGGGCAAAGGGTCGGCGGATGAGATGCTTGCTGGGAGGGTGAAGCAAGCCTTATATGATCACGGTGAGGCGAACTTGCTCCGTGTCGACGTGTCGGTTGAGGAGGGAATCATCTATCTGAGCGGAGAAACGGATGACGCGCAGCAAAAACGTCGCGCGGACCATATCGCTCGGCGTATCTCGGGCGGAGCAAAGGTTGTGAACAAAGTGCTCGTGGAACCGTAAGCGTTGTGTATAGCTGCGTCTCAATCAACGAAGGAGGGATGTCATGCGTACAGCGTATTGGACGATTATCGGACTTGCGTCCATCGGGTTAGGCGGCGGATGCGCCATGCATCATGCGTCGAAGCGGGATCTGCTCACACAGGCGAATGTGTCTCTCATTGAGGCCGTGCGTATCGCAGAGGCCAATGTCACAAATGCAAAAACCGTCGAGGCCGAGTTGGAACGAGAAGATGGACGGACTGTGTATGAAGTCGAAATGATTGATTCGACACAGAGAAAGCGGACGGTACACATCGATGCGGCATCCGGAAAAGTCATGAAGATGGATTAGCCGACGCCGTGCGCCAGAGTGCGCTGGCTTGTCTTGCGATCGCTCTCCTGGTCTCCGGGCTAAGCTCTTCCCTCAATGCTGAAATCCGGGAAGCCGAGGTTCACATCAGGGCCGTCCTGGACCTCAGCTACGGCATGAATGCCAACTTCCCCGATAATCACATATTTCGCGGCAAACAAACGACGCCTCGGACGAACGAGGTCGCGCCGAATCTTGGACTTATCTCCATTCGACGTGAGGCCACGAGTGAGAATCGGTGGGGTATCGACCTGGGCTTCCAGGGCGGCTATGACACCGATGGTCTCGTTCCCGATGATCGAGAAAAGCCCATGCCCGGCGCGGACGTTCTTCGTCATGTGGGACAGGCGAACATCACCTATCTGGCTCCGATTGGAAAGGGGCTGTCGATTTCCGCCGGGCTCATGAAAGGATTCATCAATTTTGAATCGTTCTATGCCGTCAATAATTTCAATTATACGCGCTCCTTTGTCACCGACTATTCCCCGAACTTCATCCTCGGAGTAGGCAGCCGCTATCCCATCACGGAAAACATTGACGTGGGTTTCCACGTACTGAACGGCTTTCAGCATTTGGCGCATGCAAATGGGCTTCCCAGCTATGGAGCGGAGCTCGATTGGCGAATCGCCCGTCGCTGGGTCGTCGCGCAGAATGTGTACTATGGGCCGGATCAGGGGGATACGTCGATCCGATACTGGCGCGCCTTTTCAGATACGCAACTGCAGTGGAGGGGCGAGGATTGGACGGTAGTCGTGGTGTTCGATATCGGCACCGAGCGGATCGCGGATCAGGCATCCGCGCCCCGCACATTCTGGACCGGGGCCGCACTGTTCACTCGATGGGAGGTTCGAGGGCCGTGGAGCCTTGCGGTGCGACCGGAATTCTTTTGGGATCGCAACGGCCGGATGACGGGCGCAGAGCAATTGATCTGGGCTGTGACGTCCACGCTGGAATACAAGCGGAACTGGGGCGGCCATGCGGGAATTATTCGTCTCGAGCACCGCTTTGATCGCTCGACAGGCGCGGACGGGGGATTCTTTCGCGGCAGTGTGATAGGAGACGGCCAACCGGCGCTCGTTCCCAATCAGCAGATGATATTGCTGTCGCTGCTATGGGCATTTGATTCATAAGGCGCCGGGTCCCGCCCCGGTGTATCTATTTAGGGATCACTGAGATGTGGCCTCCGACTTCCATCACGGCATATTTGATCTGCTCCATTCGTTCAAGACCGGGACCCTGGCGAGCGGCAGCCAACACATCCTCCACGTCGATTCGCGCGCGGTCCATCAACGGCTTCAGCGGAATGCCGTTTTCCACGATGATCATCGGTAGGCCGTCCAGCCATCGGTCCACTGCCGCCGAACGATGTTTCCAATATGAGAGCAGAATATCGGTTCCAACAAGGGTCACGATCGCCAGCACACCTGTCGTGACGGAGTAGTCGTCGCCCAGCATGGCGTTCTGAGTGGCTTCGCTGATGATGAGCAGCAAGACGAAATCGAAACTTGTCATCTGCATCAAGGTGCGGCGACCGGCCAGCCGGAATACCAACAGCAAAACGAGATAGATGGTCAGCGCACGCAGAACCGTTTCCATGGCAACCTCCTGGTTAAACTCGATGAGCCCCGGTTAGGGAAACATGAACTGGTTGAATCGGAGCGGGCCGACGTCGTTGATGAGAATGCGACCGTCCAGCGCACCGAGATATTTCGGTCGCAGGCGGAAGACGATGACCGCCGGTATAGACGGTGAGTGGATTTCAAATGTATAACGGAACCCGTTGACGCCGATGCTCGATAGGAGAGGTTCGGGAATGATCTGTTCGACGGCATGGCTGGTCCAGTACGGTCGATCGATCTCAACGGTTACTCGGTCGGTCTCTGTAGCTTCAGGGGAAAGTACGAGCTGCAAGACCAATTCGCCTTCATAGCGCCCGAAGCGATCGTACAACAGCCGAAAGGTTTGCTGATCATCCGTGGCCTCCGTGCGGGCCAAGGGCCCGCTTCCGAACACTCCTGACAAGGCCGCCAGAACGATCAGTGCCATGCCGCCCCAACCGATACGCTGTAAGATCCATGTTTGCCTTTGTACGTGGAGGTTTTGGTTGATCTCAAGATCGCCGACTCGTGCAGGAGAAGATGCCATAGGTTTATTGCCTAAGTGTTCTTAAATTATTATGCAAACTGAAGGCCTGTGAGGATGACCGCAAGCCATTGAAATCGTATTTGGCAGGCAAGAAGGTCATCCAATGAGAGAGTCACTCTCGACCATTATGTCTCCGGATGGACGAAATGTCCGGTGGAAAAACACCAGGTCGAGTGGTGTATCCGGCTTTGCAATAACACATGCGAAATACGACGTGAAATGTGCAGCACAAAAAATTCGACAGTGGTTCGAAATGGCAAGGGAAGATGATTCGGAAGCGAAGAACGTCCCAACGATCCAAGAGCTTTGATGAGGAAGGTAATTGGTCAGTGGGCTCCCCGTGCCCCTTGAAGACTTTGACGACCCTTTAGCGGGGAAGATCGTCGATCAGTTGTCCTGCCGCCGCAAGACAGCTTGACGTGGTCTTCTTGAGAAAGGCGATGGCAGGCTCGATTTACCAGTTCAATCAATACGGATGGCTCAAACGGTTTAGCGATACACCCAAAGATTCCTTTGATTAGATCAGCATGATCGATCACGTAGTCGTCTCCCGACATCAGAATGATGGGTGTCTCAGGCCATAGCACCCGGCAGATCTCAATGAATCGCAGTCCGCTCATCTTGGACATGTGGTAATCCACCAGCACGACGTCATAACGTCTTTTGTTCATCTGCTCCGACCCTTCGAAGCCGTCGGAAGCCGTATACACGTTATACCCGCGATTCATCAGCACTGCCCCCGTCACAGGCAGAATGTCTTCATTGTCATCCACGATTAATGCACGTTTGCCATAACCATCCATATCACCACCCTCTTCCTACGATCGTCCTTGTAGTAGAAATAATAGCCCACCGAACTAAGAACGTGAGCAGTCCAGTTCCTGCGGATCTAAGATCGTTGGAGACGGCTCGTTCTGGAGCGGCGAAGACAAGATGTCCGATGTCAGATATCTTGTCCGTTGCCCGTTTGCGAGACCGTATTGCCGCAGCTTTCGTAACAATGTCTTGCGATGAATTCCCAAAATCACAGCGGATCGACCCAAATCTTGATGATGGTGCTTCAAGACCCGCACGATGTGCTCTCGTTCTAATTCTTCCAACGTGACCCATCCTTGCGCTTGAGCCGCCGTCTGCACCGTGGCCGTATGCACGGCATGCGGAAGATCTTCGGGATAGATAATGGGATGCGGGGTGAGGGCTACCGCGCGCTCAATGGCGTGTTCGAGTTCCCGCACGTTTCCCGGCCACCAATAGCGGGTCAGGACGGCGAGGGCTTCAGCCGACATTCCCGTGACCGGCTTCGGCTTGGATGAGCCGTAAGTCTGGACAAAATGCTGTGCCAGGAGCGGCACGTCTTCCATGCGTTCCCGCAATGGCGGGATACGTATCGTCACGACATTCAATCGGTAATACAGGTCCTCGCGAAACGTTCCGGCTTGGACGAGAGAATTCAGGTCTTTTTTCGACGCGGCAATAATGCGTACATCGACGGTCGTGGTCATGGTACTTCCCACTCGCCGGAATTCTCTCTCTTGAATGACACGAAGCAATTTCCCTTGCAGCGCCGGCGACAGGTCGGCTACTTCGTCCAGGAAACATGTGCCGAGATGGGCTTTCTCCAATAGACCTTTCTTGGACCCCACTGCGCCGGTGAACGCACCTCGTTCGTGCCCGAACAGCTCGGATTCGAGCAGAGTTTCGGTCAATGCTCCTCCATCGACCGTCACGAAGGGGCCGGCACTACGCGCGCTGTTGGCGTGAATGGCTCTGGCGATGAGTTCTTTGCCGGTTCCGCTTTCGCCCTCGAGCAAAACCGTGCTGTCTGTCTGAGCCACCCGAGCGATGGATTTATAAACGGAAACCACGGCCGGGCTGCTGCCGACTAAATTATCAAACCGGTAACGATCGCGAAGCTGTTCTTTGAGCTGTTGGTTCTGCCTGGATAGGTGAGTGTGTTCGAGCGCTCGATGAATCACCAACCGCACATCCTCCATGATGAACGGTTTACTGAGGTAGTCGAACGCCCCCGCTCGGATCCCGTCCACCGCCGTCTTCAGGCTTCCGTAAGCCGTCATGAGTATCACGGGCATGTCGTGTCCGCGAGAACGTAACTCATCCAGAAGACCGAGGCCGTCGAGACCCGGCATATTGATATCGGATATCACGAGGTCCGGCGCCTGACGAGTGACCCTATCGAGAGCGGCCTTTCCGTCGTCCGCAGTTTCCACGCGGTACTCTTCTTTCAACAACGCATCTCTGAGCAATGTCTGTGTCTCGGAGTCATCATCCACGATCAAAATAGTGGAATGGGGCATGTCATCAACCTCTCTATGGCAATATGGCAATTCTATGGCAATGGCTACCATGGCTGCGATCGTCACATCCGATCAATCCATGGGTGTCGTTCGCACACATCGGATGAAGGCTTGGGATGAAGGCGTGCGCACAGCTCATCGATTGCTGATCAGGATGACTTGCGACACGTCGTCTATGAACAGGGACATGTTGTCCGATCAGACGATGCGGGTCCCGGTTCCAGTAGCATGCTAAGGACCCTGATTTTCCAACAACTTGATCCCACACGTGCGCCTGGCAGCGTTCGTGCTTAATCCATGGCAGTAGGTAAATGCATGACTCACTCACGAGGCGAGCCATTTCACAATCAACAAAAGGAGCGCTGCCATGGTTTGTGAACGATGCGGTGGATTTAAAGTGCATGATTACTTCTACGGCGCCACAGAATATTTTGCGTGGCAATGTTTGGGCTTTCGCTGCATAAATTGTGGAGCGATCAGTAACATCCAACCTCTCGGCTCAGAGGAATCAACTTCCAGGCGCGATACGAATCATTCGCGCGCTCGACAGATGACACATCATTCTCGAACACGACACGCAACGGTCGCGCGGTGACCGGCGTGACTATTCGTGAACACGTCGCGTCCGAGTGCGCGCAGCCAGGCGTCATTCACCGTCATCACCGCCTTGCGTGTGGTGGGACGGTGATGGCACCACGCGATCAGAACACCGGCTTTGAGTAGCCATGAGCTTAAATTGTCTCGACGGGACGTGTCACGCATAGTTCGTTGCGCCGCTGTTTTAAGCAACAGTGTGATCCAAGATGGAATGGGCGCCCACTGGAGAGACCCCTAGCGCCGCCTCCGATGTCCGGGGCAGTGCCGCTGCTTTGCGATAATACACATCAAGCCATGGGGCGCTGCTGAGAGCAGAGCCTCCCGCCCACTGTCCGAGCATGGTTGTAAACCGACAAAGCCTCTTTACGAGTCGTTCTTCAAGTGTCACCCACCATTTCATCTCCGGTACCGTCGCGGTCATCAGCGTATCGGAGTACACAGCCTCGCGCACGAGGCCAAACTCGGCGATAAGGCCGTCAAGCGTGGCGGGTCCATAACCGTATAAGTAAGGAAAACTGAGTAAATTGTTCCAGGCTAGACCGGTATACACGGGATGTGTCATCCACCGGTGGAATTTCGCGAACTCCATGGCGAATCGATAACAGTTGCCATGCGGAACACGGATGACCAGCAAACCGCCGGGCTTGAGCGACTGCGCGATCGTTGTCAGTAGCGGCCGCGGATCCGGTAGTTGATCGAAAGTGTTCCAGATGACCATGGCATCGACCTCATGTGACGGCCGAGGCAAATCATCTATCGTGCCATGGAAGACCGGCAATCCTCGATCCCGACAGAATCGTGCAACAGCATCGCCGGGATCTATGCCGATGATATCCCAGTCATGTTCTCGAGCCGCCGCTAAGAAGCTGCCCACAAAACTGCCTACCTCGATTATTCGCGGAGAGCGATGCGTCGTGAGATGGCGAGCTACGAGCGGAATTTTTGCACGGGCCCATGCCAACTGAGATTCAAACTCCGCCTGCAAGTGATGCTCTTCATAGTGATCGTCTGTATAGGCCTCGGTGACCGCCTCCGCCGGCGGGTGTGGATTACGACAGAGCAATCCGCAGCTACAACAGGCAACGATGTATGTCTCGTAATTGTGCGTGAAGGAGACGCGGTCTGTGAGGGCTGCTCGGCGGCTCTGAGCGCTGAGACTCTCATTGAGCCGTCGTTGGTAAAACTGTCTCAAGTAGTACTGCTGTGCCGTGATATCGGACGGGGCGGCGATGACGACAAATTCCAGCCCGCCACACAGTAGGCATGGTGTATAGATGCATTGGCGATTGTCCAAAGTGGTTGATGCGGCTTCCATGGGCTCATCAGAAAGGCTGAACTTTTCGAGTCCGTGATATCGGATGAATGAACGTAATCGTATGAGGTATGCGGAGCGGCAGCCACTAGGAAGACCCCAAACCATTGGCGATTTGAAGCGCATCCCACAAGAATAACCTGGAGTAACTGGCGAGTTTGTGACCTCAC
>NZ_JBLYIG010000315.1:0-3394 GCF_049222245.1 Nitrospira sp. BLG_2
CACCTCTTTGGTGAAGTTTGATAAATGGACCAAAATGCCGATCCCATCCCAACCTATCTGAGTCGCTGCTAAAACCGGATCCTGAGCCCCTGTGACGGCAATCTGTGCCTGACCTGTTTTGACCAATTCCAATGGTTTGGAATTCTCCTCCCACAGGACGTCGACGTAGGCACGAGGATTGGCTTTTTCAAAGGTTCGAGCCAGGGTCTCAATGGTTGTTTGCTCCGGCCCATTGCCGACGATGATTGTTTTTCCGGCTATTTGAGCAAAGGCGCCGGCATGCGACACATAGAAGGCCATTCCAACGAGCAGACCGGTCACGAACCGTCCCACGATCATCGAATGGCCTGTTCCCATAGGAGGTCACGACCGAGTTGATACTGGTATTGGATACTCAAGAGGTCGATCCTTCTGTTGACGTGGGCTCCGATTCTGAGGTGACGTCCAGTCGAGACATGTTCGGTCTAATATTCAACGGCGGCAACTTGGCGAAGCGTCGGATCCGTTCATCGTTCATGGCCTTGGCCTTTAGCTCGGCAAAACCGGGTTTGCGATCGCCGACGACATTGGATGAAAACGAAGACATGAGCCGGGTCGCCTCGCGGGCTCGACAAAATGGACATTCCGTGTCTTCGACTCTGGCATACACGGATTGACTGGCCTCGAATTGTTTCTCGCACTGTCCGCAACGGTACTCGTAAAGAGGCACGGAGTGAGTCCTTTCTGTGTTCTCTATTGCAGAGTCTTATACGGAGGTCGGTTCGGACTTGACAAAATGACCTCACCCAAGCGATCTTGACCGGCTCACAACGATGTGTTTATTCTAGCAACATACACAACTAAACTGCCAGCTTCATAGGAGGGTTTCAATGCCAGTGCTGATTCGACGGTATAAGGGCAATAACGGCATGATGCAGGAAGAACGAATCGATGACGACGATCGAATCGAGCGCTACATGAGGCTCTTTGAAAAAGACGACGTCAAGAAGTTACAGACCGGCGTGAAGTGCTTCATAGAAAAGGATGAGTGGCAACTTCTCCGATGAGCAGTCAGGGGTTAGGGGTAAGCCGTAATCAATTTGCGAACTCCTTACCCCTCACACCGTACGTCTCATCGGGTATATGATCTACTGGATTCACATTGCCCGTGGGATCGACCGTGCGACCCTCCACCGAGACCGGTGTTCGGAAGTGCCGTCCATTGCGACCTCCAGCGATTTCTGGGAAGGGGGATGGTTCGACTATCCCGATAAGGAACGAGCGCTCCGCGCCATGGAACAAGCTGGAGTCAACACACAGCGGCGGTGCCCGCTGTGCAAACCCTGAATGAAGAAGGTCAGTAGTCATCGGTCATTGGTCACTGGTGTTGTGTAACTCCAATCTGCTCAGTGACAAATGACCAGTGACCTATGACTGGCTTCACGTATGCCGCGACTTGCCCTTCTCCTGACCACCGTCATCTGGGGTGCCACATTTCCTGCTACCAAAGCCGCGCTTGAGCAGATACCGCCCCTCTCTTTCTTGTTGCTCCGGTTCCTCATAGGCACGCTCCTGGTGCTGCTGTGGTTTGTGATCTGCCGCCACCGACTGCACCATGATCGTGCCGTCTTGGAAGCGAGCGCGCTCACGACGGTCTTCCTCTTTCTCGGGTACCTGTTGCAAACGGTCGGTCTCCGCCAGACGAGCGCCTCCAATTCAGCCTTTCTAACCGCATTGTACGTGATCTTTGTGCCGATGATTCTCATGCGGATCGACAGGCGGGTGGTATCGGCTACGGCGATTGCAATGGTTGGGCTCTGGCTATTGGTCAAACCCGACACCTCTATGAATCTGGGCGATCTCATGACGCTGGGCTGCGCCGTCGCGTTTGCGGGACATATCATTTGTCTTGAACGGTTCGCCCGGAAGGTCGACGCTCCATCGCTATTTGTATGGCAGATGGTGGCGATGACGGTGTTGTTTCTTCCTGCACCGTGGTGGGAAGAGGCGACACGGAGCGCCTTTTCGCCCACGGCCGTCTTACTGGTCGCGCTTGGGGTCACGGGCGTTTTTGCCACGCTGGCGTTTGCCGTCCAGATATGGGCGCAGCGGTTGGTGCCCGCCCAACAAGTGGCGTTGTTGTTTGCGTCCGAACCGGCCTACGCGGCCTGGTTGTCCTGGTACTTTCTTGGGGAGACGCTGGATATGCAGGGGTGGATCGGAAGTGCGTTGATCTTATTGGCCGTGATGATCGGCGCGTTCGGCGGTTGATGGTTCTCATACGGAGGAATTGTATGGCGCAGAAGTTCGGTAATGGACGGTGGGTGCACGAAGGATTTTTGGACAACCGCGCCGAGGGAACGGTGGTGGGCCAAGTGGTCTTTGCCGTGATCGGGCCGGTGGATTTTTATTTGCGCGGCAATTTCAAGCCGGATATCGCAGGAGAGGTGATTCGATTCCACAACAGCCGGTTTGAAGATGACGACATGGCCGGACAAGTCATCGGCGACATGACGAATCCGCAGATCGGAACGGTGAATCTAATTTCGCTGGATCCACACCCGAATCTGGAGCCGCATCCCTACGTTGAGTGGTTTACGCTCGGAAAGGACCACTATCGCTTCGAGCTGAGCCCGGGTGATGCGTGGGTTCTGTCCGATGAGGAGCGGGCGGCGATCGACGGGGAAAGCCGACGAATTCGTGAGACCCTGGTCGATCAAGTGGCAGACCGGACAAGGTCCAACGATGATTCCGAGTGGGTCTAGCAGGATGTCAAAACTATTTCGAACAGGAGGCCTCAGGATGTTCAAATAGGCCGTCCAGCAAGGCCGCAGCGAGCGAAATGGCGAGGCGTACGCTTCGGTACGTTGAGCCTTTGAGCGATGCGAGAACGCTGCTGGCGGCCTTTTTCAACATCCTGTTAGGGAGGGGTCAGCTCCAGTTGAGGTGAAGGCGCCGGAAGTTCCGCTGCTTTCACGGCTGCTTCAATCTTCTTTTTGAGTACGCTGCGGTCTGAATCCTGCTTGGTTTTTCCCTCGCGGACATACCTTGGAACACCACGGATATCCCAGACCAATCCCATCCACTCAAGTGCTTTCAGACAGTAATACGTCATATCGATTTCCCACCAATAGAAGCCTTGTCTTGTCGAGGCTGGATAATAGTGGTGGTTATTGTGCCAGCCTTCTCCCATGGTAATGAGGGCCAGAAAAAAGTTGTTTCGGCTGTCGTCGCCGGTCTCATACCGCTGCGAGCCATAGACGTGTGACAAGGAATTGATGGTGCAAGTCCCGTGAAACAGCGCTACGGTCGAGATAAAAAATCCCCAGATCAGCATTTGGGGACCGGTGGTGCCGAGTTCGGGCGCATAAGCCTCCAGCAGCTTGCCCAACCCGAACATACCGAAGCCGGTAAT
>NZ_JBLYIG010000316.1:0-5668 GCF_049222245.1 Nitrospira sp. BLG_2
AGTTCCTGAATCTCTTCTCCATGAATGGCGGCTTTTCCGATACAGATCTTGAACCCATTATATTCTGCCGCGTTGTGGCTCCCGGTAATCATGATGCCGCCGCCGACAGGCAGAGTGAACAACGAGAAGTACACCAAGGGAGAGGGACAAACTCCGATGTCGATGACGTCCAGTCCGCCGGCAAGTAACCCCTTCAGAAGCGCCTTATGGAGGGCCGGGGAACTCAACCGGCCATCGCGCCCCACGCTGATCGTTTTCACTCCACGCGTGCTCACATACGTGGAATAGGCTCGGCCCATCCGTTCCGCCAAATCCTCGGTCAGTTCGCTACCGACGACTCCTCGGAGATCATATTCTCGGAAAAGTCCCATAGTTCTCTTGCTCGTTATTCGTTCAACATGAGTGTGTAATCACATGGCCAGATTATGCCGTTTCACGAGTCGCGTGTAACGCTTCACGATGAACATCCCTTCCATAGTCGTCCTTGAACCGCACGATATCATCCTCACCGAGATACGGCCCGTTCTGTACCTCAATAATGTGCACCGTTTCCTGCGAGGGGTTTTCCAATCTATGCTTGGTGTTCACGGGGATGGCCGTACTTTCGCCGACGTGCAAATCGAAAATCTCTTGATCTCTCGTAACACGCGCGGTCCCGCTGATCACTACCCAATGTTCACTGCGCTGATGATGCATCTGGAGGGAGAGACGTCCGCCAGGGTTCACCGTGACACGTTTCACTTTGAATCCAGGCCCTTCTTCCAGCACAGTATACGACCCCCAAGGCCGCTGAACCGTCAAGTGTTCCAAATGTTCGGGGGCCTGCCGCTGTTTCAGAATGTCGACGATCTTTTTCACATCCTGTGCTCGAGATTTCGGACACACCAGTGTTGCATCCGGAGTGTCCACCACGACCATATTTTGTAGCCCGATCGTCGCGACGACACGCCGATCCGCATAGACGATCGAGTGCGTGCTCTCAAGATCGATCACCCGTCCGGTGACCACATTGCCGGCCCTGTCCTTCTCCGCCACCTCGTCCAAGCTTCCCCAACTCCCGACATCAGACCATCGAAACGTCACCGGCACCACGGCTGCCTTCGACGACCGTTCCATCACACCGGTATCGATAGAGACCGATACGATTTGACGATAGACATCATCGATTGCCTGCTTCGACGCACCGTCCATCCTAAGCTTCTTGATCCGTTCCATTGCGGCCATGATCGCCGGCTGGTAAAGACCGATTTCCTCCAAGATCGCCGCGGCGCGCCAGACGAACATGCCGCTGTTCCAAAAATAGCCGCCAGCTTTCACATACCGGGCTGCCTTCGTGGCATTGGGCTTCTCCACGAATTTGTGAACGAGATACCCGCGCAACTTGCCCTGTTTACCAAGAAAAGCGTTGTCTTTCGGTTTGATATAACCGTAACCCGTCTCCGGTCTGATCGGCTTGATCCCGAACGTGACTAAGTAGCACTCCGAGGCCAATTGCGACGCCAGTCGGACCGCATTTTCAAAGTCCCGTTGCCCTGTCACCACGTGGTCGGCGGGAACCACCAACATGAGGCCGCTAGGATCCCGTGTCAGCACCTCCAGCGCCGCCAACGCGATGGCGGGCGCCGTGTTCCGCCCTTCCGGTTCAAGGAGGAATCCATTCGTGAGATCCTCTTTCCAATCGGCCAATTGCACGCGGATGAGGTCGGCTTGCGCCGCATTCGTCGAGATCAGTACATTGGCGGCCGGCGCACAGC
Organism: Nitrospira sp. BLG_2; assembly: GCF_049222245.1. Classification (NCBI taxonomy): domain Bacteria; kingdom Pseudomonadati; phylum Nitrospirota; class Nitrospiria; order Nitrospirales; family Nitrospiraceae; genus Nitrospira; species Nitrospira sp. BLG_2. Next base: position 1,755 of record NZ_JBLYIG010000316.1, read on the forward strand.
CCAAAACGCGTCGCATGGTCTGTTGAATGAGCGTATATTCTCCGCTGATCCGCAAGAGCTGCTTCGGAAACAGATGGCGGCTCAACGGCCAAAATCTGGTCCCGCTTCCTCCCGCCATGATCACCGGATACAGTGAATACTCCCTCGCCATATTTTCCCTCATCGCCTCCGCGTAGTCGTTTTCCGCCCGATACGGGAGAGAAGTATCAGCTCTGCGAGCTCTCTCACCGCCCCCTCTCCACCCTTCTGTCGGCACACATAGTCGACGATCTCCACCACTTGAGGAAGACCATCCGCGGGAGCCGCCGATAATCCCACCGATCTCAAGACTTCGATATCGTTTACATCATCGCCAATATACGCGATTTGCCCGAGCGAGATGCCATGCCGTCTTGCCATGTCCCGGATGACCGACAACTTGTCCGTCACTCCTTGATGAACTTCAGGGATGGCGAGTTTTTCCGCCCGGCGGGCGACCAGTCTGGTTCGTTCCTGCGTCACAATTGCCGTGATGAGGCCGGCTTTCTGCAGTAATTTAATCCCCATTCCGTCTCGGGTGTTGAACTTCTTCCACTCATCACCAGACTCGGAATAATACATGCCTGCATCGGTGAGAACTCCGTCCACATCGGTGGCGAACAAGCGAATTTTCCGTAAGAGGCTACTCGGTAGGTTGTGCTGAGTTTTCAATTTCACGCGCTTATGGCAAGAACATCGGGACGTCTCGATAAAATTGGCTGTATCTTAACGAGTCTCACGGCAATTGCAATGGTTTTACCGAGAGGAGCACTAACTCATAGAGAAGAACCAAGAGGAATGTGGGCGACCTTGGCAAATCGCGCCAATGCCTGGCTCCATTCCGGCAACGCAAGGCCCATAGACGCCAATCGGTCTGGACTCAACACGGAATATGGCGGTCGCTTGGCAAGACGTCCTGCCTGCTTTGTCGTGATCGGAATGACGGAACAACAAAACCCCATTTCGCGAACGATGGCTTGCGCAAACTCATACCATGTGCACTGTCCTCGATTGGTAACATGGATTACCCCTTCCACATCCTTCGCGACCAGTGATGCAACGGCAGCCGCCAGATCGCCAGCATAGGTCGGGCAACCGGATTGATCATCCACGACCTTCAAGATTCCCTCGCTCTGCGCAGCCCGCATGATCGATTTCACAAAATTCTTACCGACCGATCCATAGAGCCATGCGGTCCGGATAACGAGTGCCCTGGCGCCGGATGTCAGAACAGCCTGTTCGCCTTTCCATTTTGAGAATCCATATCGGTTGATCGGGCGGGGGTTGTCGTCTTCACGGTACGCGGTCCGTTGCTTCCCATCGAACACATAGTCGGTAGAAATATAAACGAGGCGGACTCCGAGCCGAACGGCGGCACGCGCGATCTGTTCCGTCCCCGTGGCGTTTACCGCCAACGCGAGGTCCGGATCTCGTTCGGCTCCATCTACATCGGTATAGGCCCCCGCATGGATGATCAAGTCGGGAGTGGATCCGACGACCTCTTCTTCGACAGTCGGGCGAGTGAGATCAAAGTCCGGCAAGTCCTTGGGTATAACGGTTTCATACCCAAACACCTCGCCAAGCGCGCTGCCCAATTGTCCATTGGCCCCGGTAATAAGAATGCGCATGATGTGAAGGTTGAGGTTAAGTATGAGTTCGAGGTTGACTTTAGCCTTAACCTATTTGGATCTTAACCTGCTTGCTGTAACCGTTTTCCGTACATCTGCTCATAATATTTCCGAAACTCCCCAGACTTGATTGGACGCCACCAGGATTCATGTTCTCGATACCATTGAATGGTCGCTCTCAGCCCTTCTTCGAACGACACAACAGGGCGCCACCCGAGCCGACGAAGTTTCCCGTTATCAACCGCATACCGGCGATCATGACCGGGCCGGTCTACGACGAAGCGAAGCAAGCTCTTCGGCTTGCCTAGATACGAGAGGATCTCTTCGGCGACCGCGATGTTTTCGCGCTCGTTTCCCCCGCCGATGTTGTACACGGCCCCCGGCTTTCCGTGAAAAAAAGCCAGCTCGATCCCGGCACAATGGTCTTCGACGGCAAGCCAATCACGGCGATATCTGCCGTCGCCGTACAACGGCAGCAACTGATCATCTATGGCATTCGTCACGAAAAGGGGAATGAATTTCTCCGGATACTGATGGGATCCATAGGTATTGCTGCCCCTCGTCACTACCACCGGAAATTGATAGGTCGTCCAGTAGCTTAATACAAGGAGATCTGCCCCTGCTTTACTGGCCGAGTATGGGCTACGTGGCTCCACACGGTCTTCTTCCGTCGACAGACCGGATTCGACCGTGCCGTACACCTCGTCCGTGCTCACTTGAAGGAACCGCTTCACGCCGGCATGTCGACTTTCTTCAAGCAACACGCCCGTACCCACCACATCAGTGCGCGCAAAGCTTCCCGGGTCAAGAATCGAACGGTCGACATGCGTCTCCGCCGCGCAATTAATGATGCCTTCGACTCGATACGTTCGAAGGACGGATGAGACCAACGATCCATCGCAAATATCGCCATGGACGAACGCATAACCCGGCTCTCGACTTATCGTGTCCAAATTGGTCAGATTCCCCGAATAACAGAGGGCATCGAGATTGACGACCTGGTGCTGCGCGGAGGCCAGCAGGCGTCGGATAAGGTGGGAACCGATGAACCCGGCGCCGCCGGTGACAAGAATACGCATCTACGCCGCTAAACTAAGGTTATTGGCTCCGGTTCGGCCGACCAATTGGTTGGCCAAATAGAGAGACTCGATGGTGCCGGCATCCGTCCACCATCCCTGAAGCAGACTCCAGGTCAACATTCCAGCCTTGATGTAGGCGTTGTTGACGTCGGTAATTTCCAGCTCCCCCCTAGCCGACGGTTTGAGCGATCGGATGAATCCGAATACTTGCGGGTCATAAAAATAAATGCCCGTGACGGCATACGGCGATCGAGGATGGAGCGGTTTTTCTTCAATCTGTACGACACGTTCATCTTCCAAAACCGGCACGCCGAACCGTTGTGGATCGTTGACTTCTTTGAGGAGAATTTTGGCCCCTTTCCGTTGGCGGCGAAAGTGATCCGCCGCCTCGGCGACGTTCCCTTGAATGATGTTATCGCCCAACACGACACAAATCGGTTCGCCCTCGGCGAAGTGTTCGGCCAGACGGAGCGCATCGGCTATACCGCCTTCACCTTCCTGATAGGTATAGTTGAGGTGTTTGAGCCCAAACTCTTTCCCGTTCCCAAGTAATTTTAAAAAATCGCCCGCGTTGTTCCCCCCCGTCACCAACATGATCTCCGTTACACCCGCATTGACCAGCGTCTGAATCGGATAATAGATCATCGGCCGGTTATAGACCGGAAGCAGGTGTTTGTTTGTGACCTTGGTGAGAGGCAACAACCTGGTGCCCTGCCCCCCCGCCAACACAACGCCTTTCACTGCTCTACCTTTCTATTGCAAGTAGTTCCTTATTGTTCTTATCGGTTGCAGTCGGTTGGAATTGTTGGGTTTGACGATAACACGAAGGAGAAACATCGGCACTTGATATGTAAAAACTACGAAACTCCCTGAGAGAGGCCCGGCTGAAAACTGGGCACAAGTCGCTTAAGATCTTGGACGAGTTCCTCTTCATCACTTTTCGGAAGAGTGGCCTGTAACGACTCCAACCATTCACTCAGCTCGCCCACGGGGACAGGCGCTCCCGCAGCTCGATGAATTTTCGGATGGGTGGTCGGCTCGACCTGCTCGCTGCTCTCAAACAGCTCCTCGTACAACTTTTCTCCCGGCCGGAGTCCCGTAAAAACGATGTCAACGTCCTTTCCAGGGACGAGGCCTGCCAACACCACCATATTTCTGGCCAGATCGGCGACTTTGATCTGTTCTCCCA
>NZ_JBLYIG010000317.1:0-1823 GCF_049222245.1 Nitrospira sp. BLG_2
TGCATCTTGAGGCCTTCCGCATCGATGGCCTCCACACCCAAGAACATGTACTGGAGCCCGAGCGTCTTCCAGAATTGGAAGACTTCCTTATTGCGCAGCAAGACATCGCCGCGTGTCTCCATATAGTACTGCTTCTTGATCCCTCGCCGGGCCACGGCTTCGCCGATCTCCATGCCCTGCTTGGCTTGGATGAAGGCCACGTCGTCGACCAAGAAGATGCCCGGCTCTTGAACTCGTTCCAATTCCTCCACCGCTTTTTCCGTGCTGACCGTTCGATAACTGCGGCCATAAAAGGTCCAGGCGCTGCAGAAGGAACAATCCCAGGGACAACCCCGCGCGAACTCGACCGAAGCGCACGGATCCAGCACCCCGATGAAGTACTTGTGCCGGTTGCGGAGCAGATCGCGAGCGGGACGGACATCGTCCAGATTTTCGATGAATTGCGCCGGCGGGCCTTCCCCGTCGAGCGTGACGACTCCCGGAACTTTTGTGATCGCTTTGCGATCATGTTCGACCGCCGTCAACAGTTTGGGAGCGGCGACCTCCCCTTCTCCCTTCAGCACGCAATCGATGGCCCCGTTGCCGTGTTCTAAAAAATCCTTCGCCACGAACGACGCGCTATGTCCGCCCACGAAGACAAAGCAGTTCGGCAACTCCTTCTTCGTCAGCTTTGCCAGATCCACGATCTCCGGAACATTTGCCAGGTAATTACAGCCGAACGCGACGGCGTCGGGCTTCCAAGCCCGGATGAGCGCCTCATAGTCCTTCCACGTATCCGCCTGCAAATCGATCAACCGGACATCGTGTCCAGCCTGGCGGCACGCCTGCGCCACCATCTCGAGGCCGAGCGGTTCCAGACGCAGATAAATCTTGGTATACATGAGTGGACCGGGATGGACTGCGAGGAATTTCATTGCCGCAAACCTCCGTCTATAACACGCTGGGCTAGAACCTTAGTGTTTCAAGGAATACGAACGACAGGTCGGCCCAGTGGATTAATCGTGATGTGACAATCGATGCGGGAACGGATTTTGACATATTGGAAGCGTCGGTGCAACCTTTAAGTGCGCAAGACTTAAGATGATTCGTGGAAGAGCCTCCCGGAGTATCCGGTTTTTCTTGGTCCCCGTGCTTACGATTATGAGACATGCTGCCTCCTGAACGCACATTCCGTCAGCGCATCATCGATCTTCTGACCGACGCTCGGATGACCACCGATCAGCTGGCCCGTATGCTCGGCATTCCGGAACGGCAAGTAGAGGAACACTTGGCTCATGTGGTAAAAACGGTGGCTCGGGACCGTTCACAACGGTTTATTCTTGAACCGTCCATGTGCTTGGATTGTGAGTTTATGTTTCGCGACCGAACAAGATTGACACGACCAAGCCGCTGCCCACACTGTCGAAGTGAAGGGATTTCTGCTCCACGCTACGGAATCGATTCGCTTGGATCAGGATCTACTCACGCGAACACGAAGGCGTCACAGCAGAAAGATGCCAGGAAAGGATCACTATGATAACCGCCCGACTCGTACTCTGTGCCCTCTGTTTGATGCTGCTCGGCTGCTCCGATCAGAAAGCGAAGGAGCTGTTTGAAACGGCCGCCTTCGAAGAAAACCAAGGGAATGTCCCTCATGCCAAGCAGCTCTACCAAGAACTGGTGAATCTCTACCCATCCACCAAAGTGGCCGAGATAGCTCGGGCACGGCTTGCCGATCTAGACAGCAGGAAATAGCGACGCCCACTATATCCGGGAGCCGTGGAGGACGCTCATGATTACATGCGGGCTCGGGTTGGTCGTCTGTGTCATGAAGGAGTGACCAT
>NZ_JBLYIG010000318.1:0-13278 GCF_049222245.1 Nitrospira sp. BLG_2
GATCTCTGCCTGCCTTTTTATGAAATACCTGGCGGAGGAACCGTTCTTCTTGCCGACTCTCACGGTGAGAATGCGGACATCTCGCAGCGCAAAGACATCTTCATCGGTGACATCGTCTCCCACCTAGAGCGCCGCGCTGCAGTCAAGCCGACGCATGTACTCCAGCAACGCCGATTCTCTCGCCAAGGTGAAGAAACTTTGCCGGTTCGCCGAGCAGCGACGACAGGTTCACGTGCATCGAATGGATCAAGATAGAGAGCAGCTAAATCAAACGGCTCAACGTGAACAGTGCACACGTTTGCGTGAAGATGCCAGCCACGAGTGTGGATGGTGCGATTGATTCGGGATTTCAGATGCAGCACTACCGGGGACCGGTCAACCCTGGCTTTAGATTGATCGTCCTCACCGGCGCGGATGAGGCGAGCTGCAGGCGCTCGCACAGCTGGTCGAAGTGATAAGGAGTGTGGGAGCGAGTAAAGAGCGGTTCTTTGTAACGTTCGGCTTTCGGATCGAGGAATGGGAACGGTTGGCTGATGCGCTTCGGGAACACGGCCGGAAGTCCGGGTTTGGCCCACGCTATGAGGTCGAGGGCGAGCTGTCGACTCCGGACGGACGACGGCCGCGAGTGCGGACCGTCGGGCAACTGGACGAGGGAGAGGTTGCGCCGCAATTGATTACCACGTATCCTTTGGAGGCAAGCCATGATTAAGGAACACGAGTGTGTTGTGCTGCTACAGGACCTGCCCGAAACCAGCTTGAAGGCCGGCGATATCGGGACAGTCGTGCATATCCATAAGGGCGGAATGGGCTATGAAGTTGAATTCATGACACTGGCTGGCCAGACCATGGCTATTGTCACGCTGTCGCCAGCTCAACTACGCCCGATCTCTCGCCGCGATGTGGCCCATGTGCGCGAGTTAACGACAGTTTGAAGGGAAGGCTTCGCGAGCCAATCCCGGCGCCGATACTCCCACCCTCATGTGATCCGGCGGATCTAATCAGCCGGTATCAAGCCGGTCAGTCGGACTTCAACGACCTCTTACTTGCCCATTTGTGTAGGACAGAAGTTCTAACCTTCGTGACAGATGACGTCGATTTCCAGGGAAACGGATTGGCAATTCTCACCGCTAACGCACAATTGCGGCGCTAGCGGAACTGATGAGAGATGATGCCCAGAATCTTACCTGCCTCTTGATAATTAGTCTGACGACGCGAGGCTCAGATTGTTGCTCATCCTTCCATGAGCAGCCAATGCTATTCGGTGGGAGATTGAGCAGGCAGAGGAGCGCCCTGCTCGTGGCAGCCGCCCCAGGTCTGAATGTTTTGGTCGCCGACCTCGACGAGCAGTCGAAGCACCTCTGTGATCTCTGCCTGCCTTTTTATGAAATACCTGGCGGAGGAACCGTTCTTCTTGCCGACTCTCACGGTGAGAATGCGGACATCTCGCAGCGCAAAGACGTCTTCATCGGTGACATCGTCTCCCACGTAGAGCGCCGCGCTGCAGTCAAGCCGGCGCATGTACTCCAGCAACGCCGTACCCTTGTGCGACGCCGTCGGCGGCATCACGTTGATGACGGATTTTCCAAGGACAATGCGGGGAGGAGGAGACAATTCAGCGATGATTCGAGAGATCAGCGCCCGCACCTCGTCTCGCTGATCGACGGTTCGATAATGGAAGGAGAGCGAATAAGACTTGTTTTCGACGACCACACCTCGTCGAGTCAGTTCGTCCTGAAATCGCTCGTCGATCAATTGCAGCCATCCGGAACTGGTTTCTCGGACTTGCTGCATCGCCTCTTCACACGTATGCGGGCCTTCCGAGCCATGGTTCCCGATCAAGTGCGACACGGCGGTCCCGACACGCGAGCGCAAGTCCTCCACGGAGCGCCCCGAGATGATTGCGGTAGGCGCGCGCTTTCCCAGTTCCTCGAGCCAAAAACGGATGGGCCGCGACAGCCTCGCCGCATGATGCTCTCGGACGATTTTCGCCAAGGTCCCGTCAAAATCAAACGCATACAGAGAACGGACTGTCAGCAGAGCCCCTAGGTCGCTTTTTCCTGCTTCCGTCAATAAGTAGTCCATTGTCCGTTGATCAATTCAGCAAGCTGGGCCGCCGCACCTGTTTCATGACGCGCTCTTTTTGTCTCATGCGGGCCGCATCGATGAGCATGCGACCGGCCCAGCGATACACATTGAACTCCTGGATCAGTCCGCGCATGCTCTGCATCCTGGCCCGCTGCTCCACCTTCGGCATCGTCAGACCAAGATGGAGCGCGGCCGCAAACTGATCGATGTCGTAGGGATTGATCACGACCGCCTCCGTCAGTTCACGAGCGGCTCCGGTGAATTGGCTCAGAATCAGCACGCCCTGCTCGTCGTCCCGGGCGCCGACGAACTCTTTGGCGACCAAATTCATGCCGTCATGCAGACTGCTGACCACGCACAAATCCGCTCCGCGGTAACACTCACAGACCTGAAAGGCCTCATGATGTTGAATCCGCAAGCAGATGGGCTCATACCCGTCTCGCCCGAACCGCTTGTTGATCTGCTCGGCCAAGGCGGAGACCTGATCGGTAAAATGATGGTATTGTTCGATCATGGAACGGCTGGGGGCCGCGATTTGAACAAACGTGAATTTTCCGATCCATTCCGGTTGGAGTTCCAGCAACCGTTCCACGGCCATGAACCGTTCCAGGATTCCCTTGGTGTAATCAAGGCGTTCCACCCCAAGGCCGACGAGACGATCGGACGTCATCCCATAGGCCTCCCGAAGTTTGGTTCGGCATTCAGGAACCGACCGTTGACCGTGGAGCCATTGCAACGGCCACTCGATGGAAATCGGATAAGGATTGACCGCCGTCATCTTGCCTCCATAGGAGACCGTGGAACTGTTTCGATCGATTCGCGCCTCAAGCAATCGATCGACACTGTCGATGAAATTGTTGCAATGAACTCTCGTATGGAATCCCAGAATGCTGCTTCCGAGCAGACCTTCCAGAATTTCCTCGCGCCAAGGGCAGATGCCGAAGCTTTCCGCGTTCGGCCATGGAAGGTGCCAGAACAGGATGATCGTCGCGGGCGGCAATTTATCGCGAATCAGCTTCGGAAGCAGCGCAAAATGGTAATCCTGAACGAGAACGACCGGATTGTCGGTCGTGGCCTCCTCATAGACGGCCTGAGAAAATCGCTCGTTGATGGCCACATAGTGTTTCCAATCCGATGAACGGAACGTGGGCCGGACATGGGCGATATGACAGAGAGGCCACAATCCTTCATTGGCGAATCCGTAATAGTAGCCGGCCTCTTCTTCACCGGTGAGCCACACACGGCGGATCTCGTAGCTCGGATGCGACGGCGGCACAGCGATGTGGTCCCGTTTGTCCACCACGTTTCGATCCGCCGAGCCGTTCCCATGCGCGACCCATATGCCGGAACAGGCACGCATCACCGGCTCGAGCGCGGAGACGAGCCCGCTCGCCGGCACCTGTACGACGATGTTCTGATCCTGCCAATAGTGGGTATAGGGTTGCCGATTGGATACAATCAAGACTTGGTCGCCGGCCAGTTGTTCGTGAAGGATCGTCTTGAGACTGCCGGGTGTCCACGAAATTTGGCTCTCATCGCGCATGCGGCGATCAGATTCCAGAGCCTGCACCAACGAGCGTAAATCCTTGGCCAACGGCCGGACTTCCGGGGCATGCTGGTCATGCGTCAGCGGAGTCAGAAGCCTTTCTCCCTTCAACATAGCCCGAACTCCGGCCACCCATTCCTTCCAACTGAAATGCGCGACCAACACGGTAACCAGCGAAATGACGGCCGTAAGCCCCGCGAACAGATAAAAGACGTACCATTTTGTATCGCTGCTCCGCTGTTGGATAAAACTCATATCGTGGATGAGCAGGAGACGTCCCAGCCGGTTCCCGTTTAATTCGATCGAGGCTGAAGTGATATGGAGCGGCCCGCTACTGAACGACCGAACGGTGGACGAGTTGGATGCCAGGTTGAGCGTATCTTTACAGGTGACATCCTGCGGGTATGCCTGAGTCTCATAGAGAAGCTGGTGGTCGAGATCACAAAATCCCAGGGCGTACAAGCGTTCGTCCTGAAGGATGCGCGTAAAATACGATAGGATCTTGCCCTTTGAATTGGATGCCAACAGCTCAGCGAGCGGACCCTCCATCGTATTGATCATGGTCTTTGACCGCATGTCGAGATCGCGGACGAACCATTTCAGTTCCAACGAATCGACCAGCGGGATCACTCCGTACGCAATTACTCCCAACACGATCGCCAATGGAAACACAAATCGAAGGGAGAGGGTGAGAAGTCTCATGGAAACAAAGTTAGTTTACTTTCATGGAGAAATCAAATGCTGTTATCCCCTGTACCCGTACCGGCTCATCGGGAATTGTCAAATTTCCGCACGGATCGGCCATCAAAGTGCTCTCGACTGATTGTGCCTTCCGAGACCGGATACCCCCCGATCTCGGGAAAATACTTGATCCGGAGGGGTCATTTTTCCATCTGCTCCTCCGACTCACTCGAAATGAAAGCGGCTTCTGGTCAACGCCGCATTCGCCGTCAGTCCTCCATGGAGTGACCTGCTGTAGCCTCCAGTCAGCCGGCCGGACCGCTCATCTTCCGTTCCATATCGGATACACTTGCCAATCGATCTTGCATGGGGCTCCTGGCTGATTTCCACGGGTTACGCTTACACTAGCGGTTCCGCTTTTGTTCGAACCATGGAAAGAGGACGGGAAGGACCAGAAGCGTCAGCGCGGTCGAAGTCAAGAGGCCGCTGATCACCACCACGGCAAGGGGACGTTGCACTTCCGACCCCACACCAGTAGCCAAGGCGAGAGGCGTCAAGGCGAGCAGCGCCACCGTGGCGGTCATCAGCACGGGCCGGAGCCTCAACATACTGCCACGGACAACCGCCTCCTTCGCCGATTCCGTGTCGCTTGTCAGTTGATCGATATAGGACACCAGCACAAGGCCGTTCAACACCGCCACGCCGAACAGATTGATGAATCCCACGGAAGCCGGCACACTGAGATACTCCCCTGTCACCCATAGCCCGATGATGCCACCGATCAGAGCCAACGGAAGATTGAGCATGATCAAAGTCGCGTACCAAAATGAATTGAACGAGACGTACAACAACAGAAAGATGATGCCGATCGTGATCGGGACGATAATCTTCAAGCGGGCCATCGCCCGTTGCATATTCTCAAATGACCCGCCCCATACGATTTGATAGTCCGGGGGAAGTTTTATGTTCTCGATTTTCTTCTCAGCCTCAGCGACGATGCTCTCGATGTCACGTCCATAGGTGTTGAATCCGATATAGATACGCCGCTGCAATTGCTCCCGGCTGATCAGGGCGGGGCCTTCGCGCAATTCGACCTGCGCGAGGTCGCCCAAGGGAATCAGGGTGCCGGTGGCGCCGCGCAGCAGAATATTGCGAATGGTCTCGACACTGTTCCGAAACGGCTCCGGATAGCGCAACGTCAGGTCAAAACGTTTCTGGCCTTCATACACTTGTGTGGCCGGTTCCATGCCGATCGCAGTCGAGACGATGTCCTGAATATGCGCGACATTGATGCCGTACCGGGCGATCTTCTCTCGATCGATATCGATCGCCAGGTAGACCTGTCCGAACAGTTGCTCGACGCGGATATCGGCGACCCCGCGCGTCTCGCTCATGATGGCGCGGATTTGCTCGGCGGTATTGCGCAGCACACTCAGATCGTCCCCCAAGACCTTGACGGTCGCTTCCGATCGAACGCCCGATAAGAGTTCATCGACACGCTGTTGAATGGGTTGACTCAGCAAGAACGTGGCTCCGGGAATCTTTTCGAGGCGTTTGCGCACCGCTTGATCCAACTCCGGCTTACTCTCCGCCGTGGTCCATTCTTCCATCGGCTTGAGCGAGACGACGGGATCGCTCGCGTTCGGCTCCTGCGGATCGTTGCCGATCTCGGACCGGCCGACCTTTGACAGCACCTTGGTGACCTCGGGAAATTCCATGACCGCCCGCTGCATTTCCTTTTCGATTTGTATCGACTCCTCGAGAGAAATGCTCGGGTGGCGTATGGTTTGAGGAGTAATGGCAACCTCATTGAGAGTGGGGATGAACTCTCCGCCGAGAAAGGGAAAGAGCCCCAAACTGCCGATCAATAGGAGGCCGGCGACGATCAGGAGCATCCTTGGATGGGCCATTGCCCATTCCAACATGGGTCGATAGCCTTTCTTCGCCCATCGAACCACAAAGGGGTCGCCGTGCCCTTCTCCCCGCAGCAGCAGGAGACAGAGCGCGGGCGATAACGTAAACGACAACAGCAGGGAAACCATCAGCGCCATCATGATGGTAAGGGCCAGCGGGCCGAACATTTTCCCTTCCATGCCCACGAGCCCCAGGATCGGCAGGAAGGTCAGGGCAATGATCAATTCCCCGAAGAGGCTCGGACCGCGGACCTCCGCCACGCCCTTCAACACGATCGGGAGCCGGCGTTCCACGGACCCGCGATCTTCCTCCGAGGCTTCGGAGAGATGTCGCGAGACATTCTCCACTTGAATGATCGCGGCATCGGTAATCATGCCCAGCGAGATCGCCAAACCGCCGAGCGACATCAAATTAGCCGACAGATCGTAGTACCGCATCACGATGAATGTGCCGAGCGGCGCGACGATCAGCACGATCGTCACGGCCAGGGCGCTGCGAATATTGCCGAGATACAAATACAGGACGATCACCACGAAGATGATGCCTTCGATGAGCGCCTTGTACACCGTATGCAATGCGGCAGTGACCAGTTCCATGCGGTCATAGTACGGCACCATGCGCAGGCCGTCCGGAAGAATATGTTTGTCATGGATTTCGTCGATTTTCTCCTTGACTGCGTGAACCACTTCCCGCGCATTGCCGCCCCGCAGCATGAGCACCAGGCCGGACACGACTTCACGCGAACCGTTGAGCACGGTGGCGCCATGCCGCACGGCATGGCCGAAACGCACCTCGGCCACATCGCGGATGTAGACCGGCGTGCCGTCGACTTCGCGCAAGACGATGTTACCGATATCGTTCAGCGTGCGAATCAGCCCAATGCCTCGGACGATATACTTTTCTTCCTCTTTTTCGAGAAGACTTCCTCCGGCATTGGCATTATTCTTGGCGACCGCTTGGAAGACATCCTGCAACGCAAGATCGTATTTGCGGAGGAGGCCGGGATGCACGACGACCTGATATTGTTTCACGTAGCCGCCCATCGTATTCACATCCACAACGTCCGGCAGCCCTTTGAGCAGCGGGCGAATCACCCAATCCACCAAGGTTCGTCGCTCGGTCAATTCCTCGACGGTCATCTGGTAGTCCGGTTCATCGTCATGCGGACCTTCCAGATAGAATTGATACACTTCTCCCAAACCGGTGTAGTTGGGCACCAGCTGCGAGGATGCGCCGGTCGGCAGGATATCTTGAACCTCCAAGACCCTCTCCAAGACGATCTGGCGGGCCAAATAGATATCGATGTCGTCGCGAAAGACGGCCGTAATGATGGAGCACCCCACTTTGGAAAAGGAGCGGATTTCCGTCAGTCCCGGAGCGCCCCGCAATTGCAATTCGATCGGAAAGGTGATGAACCGTTCGATTTCCGCGGGCGACAATCCCTCGGCTTTGGTGACCACCTGTACCAGAATCGTGGTGACGTCCGGAAAGGCGTCGATCGGAATCGTCTTGAATGCATAGAGCCCTCCGGCGGCCAGGCCTGCGGAAAAAATAAGAACGAGGATACGTTGTCGAAGGGAAAATTCCAGCAGGGAGGTGAGCATGAGCTACAGTTCTTCGCCCATTAACTCGGACTTCAGAGTAAATCCGCCGTTCGTCACGACCTGTTCTCCTCCACGAAGGCCATCGACGATCATGACCTGTTTTCCGTTGGAGTCGCCCAACTTGACATCCCGAGCCTCGAACGTCCCGGAATCGACCCGCACGAACACGAATCGCCGTTCCCCATCGCGTTGAATCGCGTTTTCCGGCACGGTCAGCGCATCGCTCGTCGGCCGTGAGTACATCCGAATGGTCGCGTACATGTCCGGTTTCAATTTGAGGTCCGGATTCGGCAGTTCGAGACGAAGGTCCATCGTCCGCGTGGCCACATCCAAAACAGCGCCGACATACGTCACCGTGCCGTGGAATATCTCGTCCGGATACGCGTTGAGACGCACCTCGCCGATCTGGAGACCGTCCGTTCGCTCGGAATTCAGGACGAACGGAATGTCCTTTTCCGGGACATTCGCCATTACCCACACTTCCGACAGGTCGGCCACCACAAACATGGTTTCGGTCACTTCCACGATCTCGCCGACCACGATGTTGCGCGCAATGACAAACCCATGGAATGGCGCCGTAATATAGATGCGCGGGTGGATGGATTTGCTTCGAGCAAGCCCTTTGATCTGCTCATCGCTCATGCCCATCAGGCGAAGGTGCTGGTACGATTCCCGCATTTCGGCTTGGGCGCGGACCATTTCGCCTTCGCGTCTTTGTCCTTCGGCCACGGAAATGATCTCTTCTCTTAGTAACGCCTGGGCGCGTTCGTACGCGCGGGTGACTACGAATAATGTCGCCTTCGCTTTGAGATAGGCCGATTGGGCATCCCCGAATTCTCGACTCTCGAGCGTGGCGAGCAAGGTCCCTCGTTCAACTTCTTGTCCGAGATCCGCTCTCACTTCGATCGCACGCCCTCTGACGAGTGTCGTGAGATTGGCCACTTTCCGATGGTTCAATTCGATGGTTCCGGGGAAATCACGATGACTGCGAAAGGCTTGGTGTCTGACCGGTTCGACTTTGATTCCGCGCACCTCCATGGCTTTCTCGTCGAGGCTGACTGTTTCGAGAGCTTCCTCCTTCGCCGTCTTTTTAGATGTCTCGGCGGGCGTATCTTTTGATCCAGCGCCGCACCCAGGCGCAAGGATGACAAGGGTAACAAGCCCGATAAGACGGCACGATGTTCGTATTGCGTCAGAGGATAGCCGACTCATGGAGAATCCGAACGGCGAATGGGGGATGCCCGCCCGGTCCTTACCGGACATATAGGCTCCGGCCGACGAACCTTTCTAACTGAGTGGTCGCCGCGGAAAGGTTATGGCGGGCCTGCCAGTAATCCAACATGATTTCGCGATGAACTCGCTGGGCATCCAGCACCTGAAGCAAACTGCTTTCCCCCCGCTTGAAGCTGAACTGAGCCATTTGCAGCGCGATCTGGGTCTTGCGCAGCAGCCCTTTTTCAAAGACTCCGACAAGTCGACCCGCCGTGACAGCATCCTTAAAATGTTGATTCACTTGCCGAATGAAATCATAACGAACCCGCAGAAGGTTGGCCTCCTCGCGCCGCAGTGTTCCCAAAGCAGAGGCAATTTCCCCCTGTCGTTGGTACCAAATGGGGACAGGAAAGCTGACGCCACCTTGCAGTCCTTCACGCCCGACTTCACGCCAATAGCCTCCCTGCACCGTCAGGTTAGGCACACGAGCATGGCGTTCAAAGTCCACCGTCCTGCCCGATTCTTCTATCACTTTGCGCAGACGGCGAACCGTGGGGTGCTGTTGAAGAGCCTCCTCAACCAGCTGATTCCGTTCAAGGGCCGGCGGTAAACGTTCGAACTCGCCGTCAATCCTATAGCGAGAGCCAAGTGATCCGGCCGTCAAGGTATCGAGTACGACGCGGTTGACTTCAACCTCGTTTTCGTCTCGAGTGACACGCTGTTCCGCTTTGAGCACCTCCACTTCCGCCTTGATGGCCTCGAATCGCGGGGTTTCTCCCAGCTGCACTCTCCGGTCGACGGTTTGGCGGATATCTTCGATGATGGCCAGGTTTTCTTTAGCCAGCTGAAGGCTTCGCTGTGCGGAAAGGAGCGTCCAAAACGCCAGTTTCACATCGGCACGAAGATGGAGCAGGGTTTCATCATATCCGACAATGGCGCCTTCCAGGCCGGCTTGGGCGGCACTCTTTCGCGCCTCTCGTTTCGCCGGCCATTCCAATGGTTGAGACACTTGAGCATTGTATTCGGTCACCGTAGTGGGCGGCAGCTCCGAAAAAGCCCCAGGCACAAGGACACCGCCATCCCGAAGCGTGCCTCGACCACCACGGCCTACGACACTAGGATTAGGATAAGCGCCGGCCTGGACGACCAATCCTTGCTGTATGTCGATGGCCCCGATAGCACCGGCCGGCCTCGGATTGTTGTCGATGGCCAATCCTATGATTTCCGGCAAGAAATAGGAACGTTCATCTTCTTGCGCCTGTGATAGCTGCCCTGTGCCGATGATAAGCATCGGCACGAATGCAAGCGCCATCATTTTGCTGGGCTCGATAAGATTCGGTCCCCAAAACGACATGTGACACCTTCCTTTTTCGCGGTTTGCCGTTACATTCCTCCGCATTCCGCGATGTTGCGGCCCATGCATACGTATCCCGACATTTTGGCGGTTCAGGTCTTTTTTTATACCCAAAGTACCGCTATAGCCCCCTAGGTGAAGGCCTAGAAGCTGTCATTGAATTGATAACTGAGAACAAAAGCAAAGAGGCGGAGTATGCGAGGCAGAGAGATATAGTCGGTTAGGCCGGATCAAAATAGCATTAAGGGAAGGTCTGATTTATTCACAATTCCGAGTAGCAATAAGCTGGATTCCCTGTGTTTTGAGTGCCGACTGCTCGAAAACGCGAATTAATCAGACCTTCCTTAGATAGATCACTCCGATCATGTGGGCTTGGCCAGAAGAGGAGACGCTTCTATGGAACAATAAAGAAGAACCCATATGCGCAAGCAGGAAGGATAAGAGACCAGTCGGTTGAAGCGCGAGTGTCGGACAGCTCATCCGCGACGGCGGATCGTGGCCAAACAAGTGCTGCGCGAGCTTTCGCCGATCTTCGCGGCGATGTATAGCGCCGTAGGTCGTCCGTCGATTCCGCCCGAGCGGCGGCTGAAGAGCGAGGTATTGATCGCGCCGTATTGTGACGGAGCCGCCGGTTGGTTTGCGAGCGGCTGGCCACCAACCTCCTGTTTCGCTGGTTTTTTCGATATGGAGCTGAATGAGCCCGGCTTCGAGCACAGCACCTTCAGCCAGCATAGTGAGCGGCTGTTGCCCCCGAGACGGCACGGAAGTGTTTTAATGCGTGAAGCACGCTCGGCAGGAGGGCTGCTGTCTACTGAGCACTTCATGGGGGAGGGCACCCCTTGATCGAGGCACGAGCGTCGCTGAAGAGCGTGAGACCTAAGAAGCCGCCCAAGCCAGCACCACTGCCGACGATCCGGGCAATCGCCCATGGACTTCCATGAAGAACGACGCACCGATACGATACATCTGAGCACGACGGATCCAGGAGCGCGGTGGCGCGCAAAGGGACGAAGAAGGAAGCGAAGCGGTGCGTTCCGGAGCCTGTGCTGTGTACTACTATGTGTACTACTAAATGGAGAATCGACCTTATTCCACAATAGGAAGGATGCGATCGGCCACTGCTTGTACGATTCCTTCTTGTTCGGTCGCTATTTTCAGCCCCTTGAAACTGAGATAGTACCCTCCGTGACTCGGTGCCTGAATCGTGGCACTCACTTCGACTCGATCGCCTTCCTCGACTTCCGGATCGCGAACAATTGGTCTGCCGCAAACGCCCAACACTGCTACTCGGATGGTCTCCTCATCGTCCTCAAGGCGAAACAAGTATGCGCCATAGCAAGTGATTTTTCCATCGGCAGTCAAGTATGGGTCAAGTGGTTGCACATCTCGTACAATGCCTCGCAGCGTGACATGACGAAGATGATAGACCCGTGGTTCTTCGAGTATCTGCTGGAGGCTGGTCGATTCCTCTGCCCACACGAGTATCCGTGTATTTGCCCCGATAAGCGAAAGCAGAACGACCACAAGAGAACCGACGATTCGCGCAGAAGTGATCATGGTGGATGAAAGGTATCTTATCACCATCCTTCGATTCGAGCCCGAAGTTGCTTTCTCTTGTCCTACACGCTCGCTATAATCCCTCGTCTTTTGATCAAGGAGGATCGTTCGTATGGTGAATGAGCGGCGACTGAGGAGTTTTGTAAAGGAATCGCGTCCAAGGTTTGAGGATCTTTTGGGACAGATGGTAGAGGTACCCTCAATCAGTATGGACTCATCTCATTCGGGCGACATGCGGCGTATGGCCGACCTTGCGAGGCAGTGCTTGGCCGGGATGAATGCCGAGGTTCGTCTGGTAGAGACAGGTGGGTACCCCATTGTTTCCGGCGGATGGATAACAGGGTCTGACTATCCGACCCTCACGATCTACAATCATCTGGATGTGCAACCGGCTCAGGAGCCGGAATGGAGGCAGGCGCCGTTTGCCTTTAAGAATGAAAATGGAATTTATCGGGGGCGAGGAGCGACCGATGACAAGGGACCGGCCCTCACGGCGATGTTTGGCGCTCGATATGCTATCGATCAAGGTTGGCCGATCAATATCCGGTTCTTGTGGGAATTGGAAGAGGAGATCGGGAGCCCACATTTTGCCGCCGGTCTTAAAAACCCGAGCGCTATTCCTCGCCCGGATTCTGTAGTCGTGTCGGATACGATCTGGATTGCCAAGGAGCGGCCTGCTATGCCATATGGCCTGCGCGGTCTGCTCGGCGCACGTCTAATCCTGCGCACGGGGAGGAAAGACGCACATTCTGGTGTGACAGGAGGAGCAGCGCGTAACCCGCTGGCCGAGTTGATGGAGGTGGCGAATACCTGTGTTGATGCGAAGACCGGGAGAGTGAAGATCCCCGGTTTCTATGATGAAGTGGTCCAGCCGACTACCAATGAAATCAAGGATTTCCTTAAGAGCGGCTTTGAAGTAAGACATTTCAAAGAAGCCTACGGGTTTCGATCGCTTCGAGTGCAGGACCCGGCGGAAATCATGCGACGGATCTGGGCCTCCCCAACCTTCGAAATTCACGGCCTTAGCGGAGGATACCACGGACAGGGTATCAAAACGGTTGTGCCAGGACATGCGGAACTCAAAGTCAGTATGCGCCTCGTCCCAAACCAGGTACCGGAGAGAGTGTTTGCCCTGTTGAGGAAACATGTGACCAAGGTGAACCCGGATGTGAAGGTGGAGAGAGAGGGCGCGCTTCATCCATTTAAGGGCACCTTTGCAGGGGCATACGTAGATTGTGTGAAACATGCCGTAAAGGCAGGGTTTGGGAAGGACCCCGCCTTTGTGCGAGAAGGCGGATCAATCGGCGCGGTGGTTACCATGCAGA
>NZ_JBLYIG010000319.1:0-3821 GCF_049222245.1 Nitrospira sp. BLG_2
CATCGCGTTGGTGGGCAAATATGTGGGCTTAAAAGAATGTTACAAGAGCTTGGGTGAGGCGCTGGTTCATGGGGGGATCGATCATGAAACCAGAGTCAATATCAATTGGATCGAGTCCGAAGATATCGAGCGGCAAGGGACCGAGCGAATTCTGCGAGAGGCAGACGGCATCTTGATTCCCGGTGGATTCGGGACAAGAGGAATCGAGGGAAAAGTGACGACCATTCGGTATGCGCGGGAACGTCACGTCCCGTTCCTCGGACTGTGTTTGGGCATGCAATGCGCCGCGATCGAGTTCGCGCGGAATGTGGCCGGATTGGCCGGAGCCAACAGCGCCGAGTTCGACGAACGGTCCCCCCATCCCGTGATCCATCTCATGCCCAATCAGCATGGCGTGAGCGACAAGGGAGGAACCATGAGACTCGGGTCGTACCTCTGTAAGTTGGAAGAGGGGACACTCGCGCAGAAGATGTACGGCGTGAGCGAGGTTCGTGAACGCCATCGTCATCGTTATGAATTCAATAATTCGTATCGTGAGCAACTGACCGCGAAAGGATTGGTCCTGAGCGGAGTTTCTCCTGACGGGCGGCTGGTCGAAATCATCGAGTTGAAGGATCATCCCTGGTTTTTGGGAACTCAATTCCACCCTGAATACAGCTCCCGTCCACACCGTCCGCATCCACTCTTTAGCGGGTTCGTCGGGGCGGCGTTGCGCAAGAAACTGGGACACTGAAGATGAAGGTCGAGGTTTAGGCTAAGGCGGAAGAAAAGATGTTAATGCCGATGCGTGAAGTTTACACTTAACCTCAACCTTAACCTGAATCTAGAGGCGTAGCTGTGGCACATCTCGTCGATATTGCAACGTTCAAAGTCGGCCAGGGGCAGCGCCCGTTCTTGATTGCCGGTCCTTGTGTCATCGAAAGCGAGCAACTGGCAATGGACACGGCGGGACGAGTCGCCGAGATCACGAAGGCGCTGGGTATCCCATACATCTTCAAGTCGTCATTCGATAAAGCCAACCGTACTTCCATCAAGTCCTTTCGTGGTCCTGGGATCAAAGAAGGTCTGGCTGTACTCGCAAAGGTGAAGGCGCACTTTGCGCTTCCCGTCTTGACCGATGTGCACACGGAAGAGCAGGCGACGGAAGCGGGGAAGGTCGTGGATGTCCTCCAGATTCCGGCTTTCCTCTGTCGTCAGACGGATCTATTGATCGCCGCCGCGCAAACCGGAAAAGTCGTGAACGTGAAGAAGGGGCAGTTTCTCTCACCGATCGAAATGGGCCATGCGGTGAAGAAGATCGAAGAGAGTGGAAACCGGCGGATTCTGCTCACCGAACGGGGGTCTTCATTTGGCTACAACAATCTTGTCGTGGATATGCGGTCCTTCCCAATTATGCGGAACTTCGGGTATCCTGTCGTCTTCGATGCGACCCATAGTGTTCAACTGCCGGGTGGGGGGGGGACCAAATCCGGCGGCCAGCGGGAATTTGTCGAACCGTTGGCTTGCGCCGCGGCCGGAGCGGGTGTCGACGGATTCTTCATGGAGGTCCATCCGAATCCCGACGAAGCGCTTTCCGATGGGCCGAACATGGTCCCGTTGCATCACTTGAAGTCCTTGCTGGAGCGGGTCCTGCGCATATGCGACGCGGCAACATTAAGAAACTGAAATCGTCCGCGCGCCGCAGTCGAACGACAACGGTGAAAGCAACCCGCCCACTATCAAAGGCCGCTACAAGGCACAGTATCATGAGCATGAAGCCATCCGGTCGAGAATCAAAAACCGCAAGGATGGAAGAAAGCGTTGCCGATGGCCGGCGCGTGCTTGAAACCGAGGCTCGAGCGGTTCAAGCGCTGATTGATCGGCTGGATACGAAGTTTGCCAAAGCCGTGGATCTGCTCGTTCAATGCAAAGGGAAGGTCGTCGTGTCCGGCATGGGAAAATCCGGCTTGATCGGGCAAAAGATCGCCGCGACGCTTGCCAGCACCGGCACTTCGTCTTTCTTCCTGCATCCCGCCGAAGGCGTGCACGGAGATTTAGGCATGTTGGCTCGTCGGGATGCGTTGGTCGCGATTTCCAACAGCGGCGAGACGCAGGAGTTGCTTCAATTGCTTCCGTACGTGAAACGGCTGGGCATTCCGGTGATCGCATTCACGGGGCGGACGAATTCGACCCTGGCGAAAAATGCCGATGTCGCGCTCGATGTGTCGGTCCAGGAAGAGGCCTGCCCGATGGGGCTGGCTCCTACCGCCAGCACGACCGCCACATTGGCGCTGGGCGATGCGCTGGCCGTCGCCCTGTTGAAAAAACGGGAATTCAAGGAAGAGGATTTTGCGCGGTTCCATCCCGGCGGCACCTTGGGACGACGGTTGCTGGTGAAAGTGAAAGATCTCATGCATGCCGATTCGGATATCCCGATGGTCCAAGCCGCCGTCGGAGGCATGGCGGCCATGCTTGAAATGACGGCAAAAAAGCTCGGCATGACGACGGTGGTGGATCAGGAGGGTGGGTTGGTCGGAGTGATTACCGACGGCGACTTGCGACGGTTTATCCAGCGGGGCATGGATTTGGTGAACACGACGGCAAGCGAGTTGGCTTCACGCAATCCAAAAACGATCGGACCGCATGAACTGGCGGCTACGGCGGTGGAGATGATGGAACGGTATTCGATCACGACACTGGTGGTGACGGAAGACGGTCGGGCTATCCGAGGAGTCATCCATCTACACGATCTACTCAAGAACGGGATTGTTTAGGAGACAGGTGTAACTATGAACCGCGTTCTGGAAGTGTGGCGAGAGATCGGGCAAGAGTCCCTCAATCTGCCCAATCTCCTGACGCTCATCCGCATACTCCTGATTCCCGTCTTCATTATTCTCTTCGTCAATCCAACGCCCGATCAATCGCTGGCGGCGGCTATTATCTTTACCGTCGCGGCAGTGACGGATATGTTGGACGGCTACATCGCACGGCGAACCGGCCAGGTGACGAAGCTCGGCAAACTGCTCGATCCGATCGCCGACAAACTCTTGGTCTTATCGGCGCTGATTCTCTTGATGAATGTAGATCGGGTCAGCGCGTTGGTAGCATTACTCATCATTGCGCGCGAAGTCGCAGTGACCGGCATCCGCGCCATTGCTGCGGGAGAAGGGATGATCATTCCGGCGGAGACGACCGGGAAATACAAGATGGCGCTCCAAGTCATCGCCATCATTCTGCTGATCCTGGAGGGGACGGGGCTTGCGGAACTCGGCAATATGCACCTAGCCGGCACCGTTACATTGTATTTGTCGCTGGTGCTGGGTTATCTCTCCGGCAGTCAGTATGTGTGGACCTTTTGGAAGCAGGTCGTCGCGAAGGGACTCTGACCGAACAACGATAGAGGGCGACGCTTGAGCATGACGCCTCCCTTATGCAATTTTGACTCAGCTATAACCTGAGTCAGCTGACCACGGCGTGCTGAGTAAAGCGCAATTCCTCATCTCTGTCCTCATCCTTCTCTTCGTTCAGCTCACGTTGACTGCCTGCAGCGAAAACGAGCAACCTCCACAACTTGGCACGTTTGTTTACGGGAAGGCGACCGGGCATTGTCCGTCCGGTGCCCGTCCTGGGCCTGCCGGCGCAACCGATGGGAAAGTCTCTCCCTATGGCATTAAATATATGGTCCGCACGCCCTCAAACTACGATGCTACGGTTACTCATCCTCTCTTGATGGTCTACGCTCCGGCCGGACAAAGCCGCTGGGCGTCGGAACGCTTCACCGGCCTCACGACCGCAGCCACCGGCGCCGGATTTATAGTGGTCTATGCCGACCATCTGCAATT
>NZ_JBLYIG010000320.1:0-4283 GCF_049222245.1 Nitrospira sp. BLG_2
CGCGCGGATCTCGCGCGGCGGCCTATCCTCAGGAATAATGTGGAGCTAAACCCCTCCGGTAAGAGGCAGCTTGCCTTTGGAAAGCAACGCGCGGCTGATCGCCTCGTACAGCTCTTCCGTCATGGAGCCCTTCGATACGAAGGCCGCCGCGCCGGCCTTCGTCATCGCATCGATGATCTGACGATCGTCATGGACGGACAACCCGACGGTGACGGTTTCGGGATGGTTTTGATGAATTCGGCTTGTCGCCGTTACCCCGTCCATTACGGGAAGATTCACGTCCATGAGCACGACATCGGGCCTCAGCTCCGCCGTCAATGCGACGGCCTGCTGTCCGTCGGATGCCTCCCCGACCACCCGCAAGTTCTCGTGTCCATCCAGGAGGCTCTTGATCCCGCGGCGGACCATGATATGGTCATCGACGAGGAGGACGCGGACCATCGACGGTTCCGACGAAGGCTGCGTGGTGAATCCCGAACGCCGGCCAGGATGAACAACGGCAGCCTTACGCCCGGAGGGCTTCTCCTTAGCGGGATCGCCTAGATCCGGTGCGTCGGATGCAGGCCAATAGGGCAAAATCATGGAGGCCCGCGTTCCACGGCCGGGCGTAGAATTGATCTCAAACCGTCCCCCCATCGCCCGCATCCGTTCATCAATGCTGAACAGTCCGAACCTGGACGACCCAGAAGGCTGGGGAGCGGCCACCGCGGCATGATCGAACCCCTGCCCGCCGTCCATGACGGTAATGTGCAGTTCAGTGGGGGTGGTGATCACCGCCACACTGGCGCGATTCGTCTCAGCATGCTTCACGATGTTGAGCAGCAATTCTCGGACGGACTGAAAGACCAAAATCGCTTGATCGTCCGGAATATTGATCCGTTCCGATCCGATCTGCACGTCCACGGTCAACCCATGGGTGCGCATGTGTTCGGACAACCATTGAAAGGCATGAGACAACCCGAATTCTTGCAATGAGGGTGGCGCCAGGTCCGCAATGAGGGTGCGTGTATACCGCAGGGATTCGTCGAAAATCTGGTCCAACTCCGCGAGCAAGGTCGTTCCAGGCTCCTTCGCGACACAGGGGACGGCTTGTCGCAGTTTCATGCGTCCCGCGACGAGCAATTGAGCCAAATAGTCGTGGAGATCGCCGGCGAGTTTTCGCCGCTCGCGCTGCTCCGTCAACGTCAAGTCGCTGGCCAGCGCGCGCAACCGTTCTTGAGAACGGATGAGTTCTTCGGTCCGCGCCTGCAGGGCGGCATGGGCCGCCTGATTATCGTCGCGCAACCGCTTCTTCTCGAGCGCTTGCCCCACGGCGGATCCCAGTCGTTCGATGCGATCCTTCATGATGTAATCCGCCGCGCCGTGGCGCAACAAGGCCACGGCTTGCTCTTCGCCGATGGAGCCCGAGACGATGACAAAGGGAATATCCAGCCGGCGTTGTTGCAGGCACGCGAGAGCCCTCATCGCGTCGAAGGACGGCATCGAGTTGTCGGAGAGGATCAAGTCATAAGGCCGATCGAGACACTGCAGCAATGCTTCTTCCGTATCGACGCGATCCCAGTCGAGATCGAACCCGGCGCGTTTCAACTCGCGCACCATCAATTCGGCATCCGTGTCCAGATCCTCCAGCAACAAGACACGCAACGGTTGAGCCATACGACCTCCCACATCCGACACAGTCAAAGGGTTGATCACTCCGGGCCCTGATTGAGGATCATCCAGTAGAGATTCAGTTGTTTCACGGCTTCGACGAATTGATGAAAATCCACCGGCTTCACGATATAGCTGTTGACGCCCAGCTCATAACTCTTGATCACGTCTTGTTCCTCACGCGACGAGGTCAACATGACGACGGGAATGGCCTTTGTCCGCTCGTCGGTCTTGCAGCGGCGAAGGACTTCCAGCCCGTCGACTTTCGGCAGCTTGAGGTCCAACAGAATCAATTTCGTTTGCCTGCATGGGCTCCGATCCGTATAGGCGCCCTGACCGAACAGGCAGTCCAATGCTTCCGCGCCGTCCCGCACCACATGGATATGATTGGCGAAATGATACTGTCGGAATACCCGCAGCGTCAGCTCCGCGTCCTCCTCATTATCCTCGACCAACAAGACCGAGATGGTGTCCGGCACCGTCTTGCTCATGAACTCTCTCCAGTGTGAAATAAAATGTCGCGCCCTCGTCCAAACGTCCCTCGGCCCACACCCGGCCGCCGTGGCGTTGGACGATCCGTTGCACCAGCGCAAGTCCCACGCCGGTCCCTTCGAAGTCTTCCGCCCGATGCAGCCGCTGGAATACGCCGAATACTTTGTTCACATATTGCTGATCGAATCCCACTCCATTGTCTCGAATCCAATACACGACGCTGCCCGGCTGCTGCTCGTCCTCGTGCCATCCGATCTCGATCTTGGCCTCTTGGCGCGGGCGGGAATATTTCCACGCATTGGAGAGGAGATTGACCCACACCTGCTTGACCAGACGGCGATCGGCCAGACATTTCGGCAAATCATCCACGTTCAATTCCACGGATCGATCCGGATCCTGCCGCCGCAGCTCGAGCCACGCCTCACGAATGACCCGCCGGGTATCCACCGCCTGCCGATCGATCGCCGATCGAGACAGCCGTGAAAACTCCAGCAAGTCGTCGATCAGCTCCCCCATGCGAGCGGCGCTTTTTTGGATGACGTTCAGACATCGCTGAGCCTCCTGGGGCAAGGAGGGGCCGAAGTCCTCGACCAGCATCTTGGCGAATCCGTTGATGGATCGCAGCGGCGCGCGCAGGTCATGCGACACGGAATAACTAAACGCCTCCAGTTCCTTGTTGGCGTCCCGCAGCGCGCGCTCGGCTTGTTTCCGTTCCGTGATATCGCGGGCGATGGACGAGACGCCGAGAATCGTCCCCGTGGCATCCATAATCGGCGAGATCGTCAGCGATACATCGATCGCGAGCCCGCTTTTGTGTCGTCGCACGGTTTCCTGCTGTTCGACGCGCTCCCCCAATCGAATACGATCAAGGATTTTCTCTTCCTCCTCCATGCGATCGGGAAACAGCAGGCGGGTTACCGGTTGCCCGATGATGTCTTTCGCTTGGTACCCGAACAACCGCTCGGCGCCGTCATTCCAGGTCGTAATGGTTCCATCAAGTGTTTTGCTGAGGATGGCATCGGTCGAAGACGTGACGATGGCCGCGAGCCGGGCCGTGGACTTCTCAGCGCGCTTCCGTTCCGTCACATCGCGAATGACGACGGCGTGAGACCCTGCTTGCTCATCCTGGAGAGCGGTGATCGTGATATTCGCGATGAACCGCGCGCCGCTTTTTTTCATCATTTGCCGATCGATATCGGTTCGTGCCGCTTGCCCCGCCGCCGCCTCCGTCGCCTGTTGCAAATCGTTCTCGGGTCGGCGCAAGGCGACATCGCCGGGAGCGTATAAGCGCGTGTAGGGCTGGCCCAGAATCTCCTCGCCGCGATAACCCGTCAGCCGCTCCGCTCCTTTGTTCCAGGTGGCCACCTTGCCGTCTGCGTCCACCAAAAAAATCGCGTAATCTTCAATCCCCTCAACCAACTGGCGAAATCGCTCCTCGCTTCGCCACTTGGCCTGTTGCTGGGCCCATTCACGAAGCCGAAACAATTCCACGAAGGCGTCCACTTTGTGCCGAAGAACGTCGGGCAGGACCGGTTTGACCAAGTAATCCACGGCCCCGCTCGAAAGCCCCCGCACCACGTCCGCATCCATCGTGTCGACGCCTGACAGGAAAATGATGGGCGTGAAGCGGGACCGGTCTCGTTTCCGGATCAATGTGGCCAATTCAAAACCATCCATCTGCGGCATTCGAACATCAAGAACCATGACCGCGCAGTCATGGCGCAACAGATGCCGCAACGCGCCCTGGCCCGTGTGGGCCGTCAGGACCGTGCGACCGGCACCCTCAAGGAGAGTCGCCATGGCGGTGAGAAAACCCGGGTCGTCATCGACGACCAAAATATACGCGGGAATCGCGGTCAACGCGGAATTGTCCGCCATATCCGTCCCCGGTATTTTCTTGGACACGTTCTCCGACATCTCGGACACGGTTGTCAGCGCCTCACTTTCTTCTTGCCGAAGAGCCAAATCCGCATGAGCGCGAGCAGTTCTTCCGTATTGACGGGTTTGGCGATGTAATCGGACGCTCCCGCCTGCAGACACCGCTCTCGGTCTCCCTTCATGGCCTTGGCGGTCAACGCCAAAATCGGGAGCAACCGATGCGCCGGATTGCTGCGAATCCTGCGGATCGTTTCATATCCATC
>NZ_JBLYIG010000321.1:0-6338 GCF_049222245.1 Nitrospira sp. BLG_2
TTGAACCACCAGAATTCTGGTCGCTTGTTCCAAGAGTTGTTGTATGGGTTGGGGCAGAAACACGCTGAATCCAATAAGCGATCCGGTAAGCAGAATGATCGGTAGATGGCCGAGTGTCCAGATTTCTCCCCGGACAATTCCTTCCCGTGGAATCCCCCACACCATCCCGGTCATGCGATACAGCAGACCGCCGAACGAAAGAACCGCAGAAATCAGAAATACCGAAGCCAACGCGACCCGACCGAATTGGTCCGATAATGCCACCGTCACCATGCCCTCGGTGCCGGTGAACCCCATTCCCGGAACTCCTTGCGAGGCCAGGGCTGTGACAATCTGGAGTTCGCTCGCAAATGCCGCGAATGGAGGAAGCGCCGATAAGGCCAACCCCGAGGTCACTAGCCCGAACGCCGTCCAGGGTTGTGCTATGGCCAACCCCTGTACACGATCGATTTCCACCGTGTGAAAGCGGCGGTGAACGTTGCCTGCAGCAAAAAACGCCATCGACTTAGCCAACCCATGATTCAACAGATGAAACAGCCCGCCGAAGGTCCCCAGCGGCCCCCCGACCCCGAATCCAATTATGGCGATCCCCATGTGCTCGATGCTGGAATAGGCAAACAGCCGTTTATAGTTGTGCTGGATGAGAATGAAGAACGTCGCCGTCACGAATGAGGCAAATCCGAGCAACGCCAACAGCCCGCCGGTGAAGTCAGCTGGCACGGCGTGGTCAATGATCATTCTCATCCTGATGATGGCATAAACCGCGACCACTTCGAGGACACCAGCGAGCATGGCCACCACCGGAGCCGGCGCCTCCGTGTAGGCATCAGGCAACCAGCTATGCATCGGGACGAGCCCCACCTTGGTACCATACCCGACCAGGATGAAGATGAAGGCCAACTTGAGGACCTGCGGATTCAACCGATCGGCCACAGGGAGCAGTTGCGTCACATTCAACCCCTGACTGACATCGCTCAGCACCTGCAGCGACGAGTAATACAGCAACACGACACCGAACAAGGCGAGCGAGATTCCCACCGAACACAAAATGAGGTATTTCCACCCGGCCTCCAGAGACTCCCGTCGCCTCCAAAAAGCAATCAGAAAGGTGGTAGCGAGCGTCGTCGCCTCGATCGCCACCCACTGCACCCCGACACTGTTCGCAACAGTCGCGACGACCATGGCAAGCACAAACATATGGAAGAGGAAAAAGAACAGATTGAGTCGTGTCGGGGCGATCACGCCCTGCGCCACTTGTTCGTCCATGTAGGAACGCATGTAGAACGAACAGGCCAGTCCGACTGCTCCGATGATGAATAAAATGAAGGTCGACAACGCATCGAGATACACCAACTGTCCCAGGGCCGTGAATGGGCCATCGCTCAGCACGGTTTGGGTGATCACGAATTCTGCGATCACGAGCGCGCCCAGACTGATCAGGTTGATCACATGGAGCAGTGCGGAGCGGTGGACGACCAGACTCAGCCCTCCCGCGAGAAGCGGCGCGACCAACAAGACCACGATTGCGATCATCAACTGCTCCTCTGTTATTCCTTCAGCGCGGTGAGGCGACTCGTATCGACGCTGTCGAACGCGTCTTGCAAGCGATTCGTATAGATTCCCGCGATCAACGTCGCAATGAGCACATCGAAGAACACACCAAGTTCCACGATCAACGGCATCCCATGTGTGGAGGCCGTGGCCCCCAAGAACAGCCCGTTTTCCATGACCAGAAAACCCACGAGTTGTGTGACGGCCTTTTGTCTCGCGATCATCGTAAACAATCCGATGAGCACGATCGCGAGGGCGATGGCCAGAGAATCACGCGTGAGCAGAGAGCCCAACGGAATGATCGGTTGCGAGATGAAGACGGCCAACATGACCAGCCCGCCGCAGATCAACAGCCCGGCCGGCACGTTGATGTACATTACCAGCTCTCGCTTGACGTTGAGGCGATCGATGATTTTCTTGAGGACCCGCGGAATGATGATCACTTTGATGACACCGGTCAGCGCCGCCGCCATATAGATGTGCGGGTTCCCGGTCAAATAGGCGACCAGGGCCGCCGTCACGACGAGAAAGGCCGACTGCAGCGCGAACAGGTCGACGCAGGCCGAGAGCCGCCGTTGCGCCACAATCGCGAAACAGGTCAACAAGAGCAAGGCCGAGCATACGTTGACGAGTTGCGATCCAATGGAAGAAAGCACCTGCATCCGTTCAGCTCCGAAGAATGTAAAAGAACAGCAACCCGAGCAGCGCGAGGATAAACGCCACCCCTAGCAGATCCGTGACCCGGAACAGCCGCAATTTTGCGAACATACATTCAAGGACTCCGATCAACACCGCGAGCACTGCGATCTTTAGGATGTAGACCAGAAGCCCGATCCCTATGGCGGCGGGCGCCACCGTAGTCGCGATTCCCCAGGGCGCAAAGACGTTGGCGATCAAAGAGAGGAACACGGCCAGCTTCAGGTCGGCCGCCCATTCGAGTACGGCAAGATAGCGCCCGGAGTATTCAAGGAGCATGGCTTCATGGATCATGGTTAATTCGAGATGTGTCGCCGGATTATCGACCGGTACCCGTCCTGTCTCTGCGAGCGCCACGATAAAGAGGGCGGCCAGCGCCATCAGATGCGGCGATGGGTCCGTGACGATATCTTCCAACAGCGCGGTCTTATGGACAATGGTGCTCACGTTGGTCGAACCATTGGTCAGGGCAATCGCAAAAATAGCGAGAATCATGGCCGGTTCGGTCAGCGACGCCACGATCGCTTCCCGGCTGCCGCCCATCCCGCCAAAGGCCGATCCGGCATCGAGTCCCGCGAGAATCAAGAAAAATGTGCCCAACGCCAAGAGATACACCACCGCAATGATGTTTCCCGCAAAGTTCATGGGTGTCTGCGAGGTGAACGTGGGGACCAGTAGGCCCGCAGTCAACGTGGAGGCAAATACGATATAAGGCGTCGCAGTGAAGATCCATGAGGTGGTGGTCGAGATGACCGCCTGCTTCTGGAAGAGCTTAGCCAGGTCAGCGTAAGGCTGGAGGAGGTTCGCGCCCCGTCGCAATTGCAAACGTGCTTTAACCTTTCGGATCAAGCCCACGAGAAGCGGTGAGACGGCCAGTAAGACGGTCGTCTGAGCCACGATGAGAGTGATCGCTTCGAGCATCGATTACACCGCAAGCAACAGCAAGGCGATCAGTGTGACGAAAATATAGGTCAGGTAGAGATGTAGACTGCCTGCCTGGATGACCTTTAGGCGGTCGGCCAAAGTCGCGAAGAACGCCACCAAGGGATCGTAGAGATACTTCTCAAAAATCGGTTCGATGTGAAATTCAAAGTGTCGTCGTTTCGCGAAGTATCGTGACTCGTCGAGAAACTCCGTCTCGAGTTTGACCGTCGGCTGGTAGATCGTACTGAAGACTCGTTTGATCGGCTGGACAAAACCGGTCGCGGTGTATTCCATCCGGGGTGAGAGGTTGAGCCCACAGCCCCAGGTCTTGTAACGGCGTGGTTTACGACGACCACCGAACGTGACGGCTAGTGCCAAGCCTAGCAGCGACAGCGCAACCAGCAACAGCGCAAGCACTGGTGTGGAGAGGCTTGAGAATTCGACATTCACCGGTGCCAGCGCCCAACCATCTATCGCCAGAATGTTCTTTGCGATCGATATCCCTGCCAGAGGAGTGACAACTCGGTCCAACAGCGGAACCACCACCACCGGGGCGATGCCCAAGGCCACACAGAGGGTGGCTAAAAAACCCATCGCGATGCGCATGGGAACCGGAACTTCCTCAGCGTGACGGGCATGTGCGTTCCGTGGCCGCGCGAGAAACGCAATCCCGAATGCTTTGGCGAAACAGGCCAAGGCCAGCACGCCGGTCAGGGCTAGGATCGCGGCTGCGATCGGCAGCATCAGTTTGAGAAACACCGCCGGAATCTGAAAACCGAGAAAGAGGCTTTGGAACACCAGCCACTCACTCACAAATCCATTGGTAGGAGGTAGAGCGGAAATCGATACGGCCCCGATCAAAAAAAAGAGCCCCGTCCAAGGCATGCGCCGAAGTAACCCGCCGTACTCTTCCATATTGCGTGTATGTGTCGCATAGAGCAGCGAGCCGGCTCCTAAGAACAGCAGGGCCTTGAACATGGCGTGATTGATCGTATGGTAGAGCCCGGCCAGCAGTCCGAGCGCGGCGAGTTCCTTCAATCCATAGGACTGAAAAATCATGCCGACCCCGATGCCCAACAGAATGATGCCGATGTTTTCCACACTGTGAAACGCGAGGAGCCTCTTGAGGTCATGTTCCATCAACGCATACATCACACCCAGTAACGCAGATGTTGCCCCGAGGAGCAGCACCGTGAAGCCCCACCACCAGGGGAACTGCCCGCCGAAGAAATCGAAATAGACCCGGATCAAACCATAGATCGCGGTTTTAATCATGACACCGGACATCACGGCTGAGACATGCGACGGCGCCACCGGATGCGCATAGGGCAGCCACACATGGAGCGGTACGATGCCGGCCTTCGTGCCGAACCCGATCAACGCCATCAGAAATACGAGAGTTTTCATGCCCTCGTGCAAGGGCTGCCCTGGATGCCGGAAGGCTTCAAAGGAGAACGACCCGGCACCCTGGAAGAAGATCAGGAACGCCATGACAATGAACGCGGTTCCGACATGCGTCATGATCAAGTAGAACACCCCCGCGTACCGCACGTCCGCCTTCTCGTGCTCTGTGACGACCAGAAAATAGGACAGGAGCGACATCAGTTCCCAGGCGAGCAGGAAGAAGAAGCCGTTGTCCGCAAGGACGACGAGCGTCATAGAGAGGAAATATGCGTTAAAGAGCGCTCCGAGCGTGGCCGGCGATGCGTGCCTATTTAAATGTCGTACGTATCCAATGGAATAGATCGAAGCGGCAAGGCCCACAATGGAGATGGTCAAGACGAAGAATGCCGCCAGTGGATCAAGCCGAATTGCCAAGATGAGCAGAGGAATTGTGGACGTGAGTGAGCCCGAAATGGGTTCCAAAGACGTGAGGCCAAGAAAGCCCAGAACGACGCCGGCGCTTGTCGCCACGGCGGCGGAGGCGCTGGCGGCAAGGTTTTGAGCTTCGGGGCGTCGGAAGAGACAGAGCGGAAGAAGCATCCCGGCCACGTACCCGCCGAGGAGGATCCATAACAGATTCAGCATGCGATCGCTTGAAACCCTCGTGTTCTTGTCAGATTACTTCAGGGCGCTCTGCGGTTCGTCCGCAACATTGGCTGAGATGCAGGCTGAACGCTCATCCGAATCGGCGCGGACCGAATGTCCACCGACATGAATCTTCCTTCTCACCCCCCCACAACGACATGTGCGACGGTTAACAACAGTGCGATGACCAGCATCGTGTAGCATGTTGTTTTCCAAGCCTGCCATGCCCGCGTTTCATTGTCTTTCACGATGAGCCTCCTGCTTATTGAAATCCGGACTTGAGCGGTGAGTATGTGCAATGCCGTTCGGCTTACGGCACTCAACGCGCGGTCCGGTCATTCGTGCGCCTGTATGTGGACCATCGGCTCAATCTCTTTCTTCTGTTCCTCCGTCACGCTATATTGCATATAGTCGTGTTCTAGTGCTTCATTGACGTAGAGCCGCCCAGTCGGCGCCAAGACCGCGAAGTCTGCTTCCGTGGTTCCTTTCGGTCCAACCGTGACGGATTGTTCATTGACTGTTCGGATATAGGGATGCCACACCACCAGCTTGTAGGTGCCGGGCGGCACATCGGTGATCGTGAAACGGCCCTGCTCATCCGTCTTGGCGAAGTAGGGACTGTTGACGGCCAGACCCCAGCTCTCCATGTAGGCGTGGAAGCCGCATTGCATGACGAAGACCCGGCGATCTTTGCTGAGCATGACCAATTCTTTTTTCGGCGCTCCGGCCTTGTGTTTGTGATACAGCGCGGCGTCGCCGCGGTCTCTGAAGCTTCGTGGATGTTGTGGGTTCATCGGAAGTGGGACGTTGAAGAGGACGCGCGCACCCAAATGTGACGTCTCATAGGCTTGTATGTCGTGCATGACCGGGTCCATGTTGACGACCGTCACCGATTTGTTGTCCCGCACCACTGTCGTGAAGGGGAGAAAGAGACAATCTTTCGCTTCGATCTGTGGAACCTCGCCGTCCTCAAAGGGTTTCCCTTTCTTGACTCCCTCAAGATAGACCACCACGTCTCGGAACTTGCCGCCTGGCCCGATGTTGAACGGTTGAAGAATGCGCCAGCCTTGCCCATCGGAAATGCGCCCGCAATAGTAAGGATCGGGCAAGGTGGTGAGATTGTAACCCTTTGGCTTCGG
>NZ_JBLYIG010000322.1:0-3075 GCF_049222245.1 Nitrospira sp. BLG_2
GCAGCCGATGCGGATCTCTCCATTATCGAAGGTATGATGGGTCTGTTTGACGGCAGCTCGCCGGTGAATGACATCGGCAGCACGGCTGAATTGGCAAAGCAGTTGAGCGCCCCGGTGCTGCTCGTGGTCGACGGAAGCGCGATGGCCCGCTCCGCCGCGGCAATGGTCACGGGTTATGCGCATTTCGATGCCGCGTTGCGCATTGCCGGGGTCTTGTTCAATCGTGTGGGAAGTGAGGCGCATTACCAGCTGCTAAAGGCGGCCGTGGAGCAAGAAACCGCGGTGATTCCCGTGGGATATTTGCGCCCTGATGTCTCTATGGCAATTCCAGATCGGCATCTCGGGTTGGTCACGGCAATGGAACAAGAGGATAGTCAGCTCTATGATCGATTAGGGAAGGCAGCGCTGGAGACAGTCGATCTGGATCGCATCGAGGCACTTGCCCATTCATGTGGTTCGTTACCGGATGCGGTCTCCCAGCCGGTGAAAAAGAACCACGGCCGTACGGTTCGCGTCGGCGTAGCGGAGGATCGGGCATTTTGTTTTTACTACCCGGACAATCTTGAAGTGCTGGAAGCTGCTGGTGCCGAGGTCGTAAAGTTTTCTCCGTTACACGACCAGGTATTGCCGGACGTCGAGATGCTCTATCTTGGCGGCGGATATCCGGAACTGCATGGCGCGGCGCTGGCCAAGAATGCGGCCATGTTAGCGGCCGTCAAGCGATTTGCGGAGCGAGGCGGGGTGATCTATGCGGAATGCGGCGGGTTGATGTATCTCGCGGAATCGATCCGAGATTTCCAAGGCCGCTCGCATGAAATGGTCGGCATCTTTCCAGCCGAAACAGTCATGCGTAAACAAAGTCTCACGTTGGGGTATAGAACGGTGGAATGTTCACGACGCTGCATCCTTGGTGAGGTCGGTGTCATGGCACGAGGCCATGAGTTCCATTATTCCACGCTGATTGCGAGGGACCCCCTGCAGTACGCCTGTGCACTGAGCGATGCCGGAGGCGGCTCAAGAGGGCAGGACGGGCTCACAAAAAACAACGTGTTGGCGCTCTATACCCATCTGCACTTTGCCGGCCAACCGCAAGTCGGGACAGCGCTGGTGGATGCCGCCCGCCAATACACCGTCAGATGTCCGTGAGTACGGGTTCGCCATGACGAATCAAGTCGGACATCAAGCCAGAATGGAATGCCTCAAGGCGTCGGTGGATCAGCGCATTGAAGAGGCGCAACAGGAGAAAGGTCTCTTGATTGTTTACACCGTTCACCTTGGAGACGTACTATCGGTGCTTCGCGATCGTCCAACGATGCAACATGTGGTAATCACCGATAGAGGAGAACCGGCGGCACTTCTGGAAAAGACCGATTTGGTGACGGAGATGAAACAAGTCAAGCGTCCTTTCCGAAAAGGCATCCAGGCATAGCCGGGGGTTGAATTTTGAGAGGACCGGTCCGGAAAACCTGCGAGCGCTGCGGACAGGCGTTTCAATGCGACGGATATCAGTGTTGGTGCGGCACGATCGGTGTGACAGAAGAGCACATGGATTGGATCGCGGCACGGTATGAGGATTGTCTCTGTCCGGTCTGCTTGGGACAAATCGCGCTCGGTGAACCGGGGAATCAGCCGGATCCGACAGGCAATAGGCAAGCCGACTGAGATGATGCGGATTGACGGTCGATTTTCCGACGCGGAGCGCGATGCCGTCTATCGGGCGATCTTTGAACGCCGTGATGTGCGCCGGAATTTTCTGCCGTCGCCGATTCCGGATCATATTTTGATGCGCGTATTGACCGCTGCCCACCATGCCGGGTCCGTTGGATTCATGCAGCCCTGGGATTTTGTGGTGGTCAGGGATCGAGCCGTCAAGAGCGCGGTGAAGAAGTTGTTCCTCAAAGCCAATGCCGAAGCCGCACCACGCTACCAGGGAAAACGCGCGGCACTCTATCGAAATCTCAAGCTTGAAGGGATCGAGGAAGCTCCGATCAATATCGGTGTGACCTGCAGTCGCCAGCGGGGCGGGCCTCATGTGCTGGGTCGTTCCAAGGTACGTGACACGGATCTCTATAGCACGTGCTGCGCCATTCAAAACCTCTGGCTGGCAGCGCGCGCGGAAGGTATTGGAGTGGGATGGGTCAGCATTCTCGATCACAGTGCCTTAAAACGGATACTTGGAGTGCCCAAGCCGGTCAAAGTCCTGGCCTATCTTTGCCTCGGGTATGTATCGAATTTTTCGACACAACCGGATTTGGCCACTGCCGGGTGGCGGGAGAGGATACCGCTGGAGCGTCTCATCCACCATGAATCCTGGGGCAATACAGTGACTGAGCATAAGGGGAGACGATGATGCGGATTACCAAGGTCTATACCAGAACAGGTGATGCAGGGAAAACGCGATTGGCCGGCGGACAGCAAGTATGGAAAGACAGTTTGCGCGTCGAAGCCTATGGAGCCGTCGATGAACTCAATGCGTCGGTCGGTGTGGTGCGGGTCATGAATGCCGACATGAAAGAGGAATCCTCAGCGGCCCAACAACTCGAAGATGAGCTACGTTGGGTGCAGAACAAGTTGTTCGATGTCGGCAGCATTCTCGCGACTGCGCCCGGACAGACGTTCAAAAATATGCCCCAAGTGGTGGCCCAGAATGTTACGCGCTTGGAAAAACTGATGGATCGTTGTCAAAAGGATTTGGAACCGCTCAAAGAGTTCATCCTGCCGGGTGGCGGGAAAGTATCCGGTTTTCTCCATCAAGCCAGGACGATCTGCCGTCGGGCCGAACGAGTATGTATCGCTCTGTCAAAAATGGAACCGGTCGATCCAACGATCATAAAGTTCCTCAATCGGCTGAGCGATGCGCTGTTCGTCTTGGGTCGCTGGGTGGCCAAGACGCAGGGCGAGCCGGAATTCTTATGGGAACGCGATGTCGCAAAAAAAGTCGAGTAAACGTCGACCAGCAAGAAAAACAGTAAGCCGCATCATTTTTGTGCTTGGCGGAGCATCATCTGGAAAAAGTGAGGCTGCTCTCCGGTTAGCCGGCTCACGGGGGCCGCGCGCGTTCGTCGCCACAGGGCA
>NZ_JBLYIG010000323.1:0-4337 GCF_049222245.1 Nitrospira sp. BLG_2
GGCAGATGCGAGGCCGCAGGGTGCGCGACGCGACGAGTAAGGAGCGTCATGTTTGCGCACGCCGGCGAGACGGTGAGCCGGCAGGTTCTCGAAAACCCGGAAGCGTAGCCTAATTACACCCGCCCACCCCAAGCGCGCCCAACCGCGCTCTTTCCCGAGGGAATACGGTGAGGATTTGTCTGCGCCGAGAACAATGCAGATGCTGCTGCTGCATTGTTTGTCGCAGTAGAAGGGCACTGTCGAACAGTGCTCCTGAAATCACTTCATGCGATGGAATTCGACGACGTCGCCTTGCCCGTTGAGTTCCACCGTAATAGGGGTGCCTTCCTTTGCCCCGTTCAGCGAGGTTTTGGCGAGGTTTGCCGGGTAGATCTGTTCTCCCTCCGGAGTCCAGAGCCGCACACTGGTTCGATCCGGAGCGGCAAATTCCAACGGACCCGTGATGAAACGCCGCATGGGAACAGAATCGATGGAAGCGGAGAGATCCGCCACGAGATGGTCGTCATGCATACGCACGGTCAAGGTCTGCCCGACTTTGGCATTTTTGATCCCGATCTTGGCGTTGACGTTGACAATGCCGATGGGAGTCCGGAAGAAAATGAAATTGGACTTCAGTTTTGAGATGGTTCCGGTTAGCAACACGTGCGCCTTGGATCCATTGGTCGCCACCTGGCTGATCTGAAGGTCGAACTGCAGATCGTGTACGCCGATGATGGTGTCACCGCCGTCCACTTCGACCGTCACTGACTGACCGTCCTTGCGGGAAGCGAGCGCCCGCTCGTATGTGCCCATGTGGAATGACTTCTCGCCTTCCGGTGTCCAGCCCATCAATCGGGTGTCGTCCTCCTGGTCTCGCCTGAAAGGGCCGGTCAGATAGCGGTGGACGAGTGCTCCATCGGTACGCTTGACAACATCAACGACGACATGGTCTTCGTGGACCCAAAAGAACACCTCTTGCGAGGCGGGGAGGCTTTTCAGCGTGGTCTTCGAACTGAGCGACATAAGTCCGACCGATGTTTTCAGGAAGACGATTCCCGGCTTGGCCCGCCAGACTCGGCCTGTCAGCATGATGGAAGGGTTCGCCTCAGTAGGAACGACCGCCGTAGGGGCAATTTCCTGTTGAGCCATCGGAGGGCTGTCCTCTTGTGGCTGAGCGGACGGAAAGGTTTCGGGAGCCTGAGCAGGTGGAGTCTCGCTGTCCTGAGGCTGGACAGCTGCGGGGATTTCATCCTGGGGGCGAGCAGGTGCAGCCTCATCGGCCTCGGATTGAGTCGGTGCTGTATCTTCGGCCTGGGATTGTGTCGGTGCCGGGACATTGATCTCAGATTCCGAGGACTGCCTGGGTGCTGCTTGATCAGTCTGAGGTTGCGTAGCTGGCGAGGTATCGAGCTGAGTTTCCAAGGGGATAGGATCGGAGGCCGGTGTTTGGTCTTTCTCTCCGTCCGCGAGACTTGCTGTGGCGCATCCAGCATTGACTGTTCCGAGGAGAAGCAACGCATGCAATAACCGTCTGGTGTATGAAGACCGATCCATAAGACTCGAATGTGTTCAGGATGGAAGTGGTGAATCTTTCGTCCGGCTAAAACGTAAACCCTTCGAGCTTGAAAATTATGGCGGCTGTGATCAACAGTCGAGCATCTATGCGAATAACATGAGCCCAGAGCGGAGTCAACTCCATGTTGAAGAAAGTACGCTTACTTCTTCCTCACCATGAGGCGGAGCGGTGTGCCGGTGAATTGGTACGTCTCGCGCAGTTGATTCTCCAAGTACTTCAGATATGAAGGTGTGAGGTCTTCTGGATGGCCGACAAACAACGCAAAGACCGGCGGTTTGGTGGCTACCTGCGTGATAAAGGCGGATTTCGTCACAGCCGACGGCTTATGCTTGCGAGCCGGCAACGGATGGCTGACTAAAATCTTCTGCAGCCAGGTATTCAGCATCCCGGTAAGGATTCGCTTGGTGAACATCGTATGCACGTCCTTGAGGATCGGGAAGAGACGCCGGACTGATTCAGATTTGAGAGCTGAGCCATACAGGATAGGAGCCCAGGTCAGAAAAGGAAACCGGCGACGGAGTTCTCGTTCATACCCTTGTCGCGCCTTCGGATCGCCATCCCGCAAGTCCCACTTGTTGATCAACAGAATGCAGGCACGCCCTTGCTTCAAAATGGCCCCGGCAATCTTAGTGTCTTGTTCCGTGACTCCTTCCAGACCATCGAGTAGGAGGACCGCGATGTCGGACCGGCCGATGGCACGAAGCGATCGGAGGACGCTGTAGCCTTCCACTCCGCGGTCGACCTTGCCGCGTCGCCTGATGCCGGCCGTGTCGGTGAAGACGTAGCGTTGATCCTGGTGAGCGACCAGCGAATCGACCGGATCGCGTGTCGTTCCCGGAACATCACTGACGACGACCCGTTCCTCTCCAAGCAGCGCGTTCACGAGGGTAGATTTGCCGACGTTCGGGCGTCCCACCACGGCCACGCGAGGGAGCTGTTGCAGTTCGTCGGACTCATCGGCAGACGGAAGGAGCGGATAAATGGCGTCCAACAGCTCAGCGACACCCAAGCCGTGCTCCGCGGACACAGGGTAGAGATGCTCGGTGCCCAATCGGTAGAAGTCGGCCAGTAAGGGCTCGGACTTCGGCGTGTCGATCTTGTTGATCGCATAGAACCGAGGTTTCGCCACTCCGCGCAGCAGCCGCACAACTTCATGATCCGGCGGGGTCAAACCCGAGCGGCCGTCCAAGAGCACGATGAGGATATCCGCTTCAGCAATCGCCAGTTCCGACTGTCGCCGAATCAAGGACAACATGCTGTCAGATGAAGATAGATCCAGTCCTCCCGTGTCGATCAGCCGAAACTTTCGGTTGCGGTAGGTGGCATCGGCATAGTTGCGGTCACGGGTTACACCGGGGACGTCGTCCACAATGGCGATCTTCATTCCTAAGATTTTATTAAACAGTGTCGACTTTCCCACGTTCGGCCGACCGATGATGGCCACAAGAGGAGGCGATCCGCCTTCTATTGAGAGCAAGGGCAGCGTCGGTTCTTGTTTGGGACCGGATTTCGTCCTTGGCATAATTGACCGGACCGTAACATAGGGTTTTTCTCAAAGACAACCTGCCTCGTCTTCTCTTCCGCCGTTCGGCTATACTGCACGCCATGACTCGGCACTTTCCTGACTGGTCTCAAATCGACGATGTGCTGCTCGATATGGACGGCACGTTACTCGACCGCCATTTCGACAACTTCTTTTTCGAAGAAGAGTTGCCGCGCCGGTATGCGGCGCTGCACGCGCTCCCGTTTGAGGAAGCTCGCAAGCGCCTGATGGCGATGTATCGATCGGTCGAGGGCGAATTAGCTTGGACGGACCTGGACTATTGGACGAAGAGAGTCGGCATCGATGTGGTGGCGATGCATAAAGAGCTCGATCACATGATCGGCTTTCTCCCTGGCGCCGAGGAATTCTTGCGCCATCTTCGGCAGCTCGGGAAGCGTGTGACCATCGTGACGAACGCCCATTCGACGGGCGTGTCGGTCAAAGTCGCCAAGACGGGTCTGGATCGCTATGTCAACCGGATTGTGGATGCCTTCGAGGTCGGCTATCTCAAGATGCGACCGGAGTATTGGCCGACTTGTCAACGCTTGTTGAGTTTCGATCCGTCGCGATCCCTGTTCATGGATGATGACGAAGGATGCCTGATGGCCGCGAAAGAATTCGGGGTAGCCCACCTGGTTCACAGCGCCAAGTCGAGTTCGCAATTACCGCCGTCTCCGCTCTCCCGGTTTTTTTCTATTGCCGGGTTCGCACCGCTTCTCAATGGCCGATCATCAGTCTAAGCATATTAAACTAATTGTTTCTGGTTGCCGTGCCTCTGTACATTTCACCGCCCAATCTCGGTACCTCATTCATACTGAATCGATCGAGCCAGGTAATGCGCAGCCCAGCCTGAGTCATCAGTTGATCGATCTGCCGGTTGAGGTTACACCCACAACCAATCACGTTCTGAATCGGATTCAGCCGGTCCTGCCATGCGGCGATTGTTCGGTTATCGCTCCGGCCATGCTCCAAGAACAGAAACCTCCCTCCCGGTTTCAGGACACGCCGGACTTCTTGCAGCGAGCGCACCGGATCGGGAATTGTGCAGAGTGTCCAGGTGCTCACCACGTAATCGAAAAGTCGATCAGCATGGGGCAACTTTTCGGCTGTGCCTCGTTGAATTTGAACGGCGAACGAAAGGCTGGCGCTGCGTGCTGCGATTGTTTTCGGGAGGAGCTGAGCTGGATCAACCGCATGGAGTTCTGTGACGGTCTCCGGATAATGCGGCAGATTCAAACC
>NZ_JBLYIG010000324.1:0-4726 GCF_049222245.1 Nitrospira sp. BLG_2
ACAAGTTGAACGCGCACGGTGTCGGAGTCGTCGTCGAAGCGAGACATCTCTGCATGATGATGCGCGGAGTGGAAAAACAGAACACGATCGCCGTCACCAGCTCCATGTTGGGAGCATTTCGCAGCCAATCACAGACTCGCCTGGAATTCTTAAAATTGATCCGACACGGCAGTGCCGGGGATCCAGATTAAGTCCCGGACAATCGCACTCTCGGTTTTCCCGCTTATCTCGAGACAGTCGCGACAAAAGTGCGGACAGTCTCGCTGAACAGGCAGGGCTGTTCCAAGTTCGATAGATGGGCTGCGTCTGGAATAATGGCCAAGCGGGCATTGGGGATGTTGTCTGCCATAAGCGTGGCGTCTGATGCCGGGGTGGGGAGATCCAGTTCACCGACGATGATTTGAGCAGGACAGCTTATCCGATTTAAGAATGGGATGGAATCGGGTCTTTGAGCCATTGCCATTAAGTCTCCGGCTATGCCGCTGATTTGATTGCCCTCGATCATCGTGCGCACACGTTGGACCAGCTCTGGTCTCGTCCGGATAGTCGCGGGGCTCAGCAGCTTGGGAATCATCATGTCGGCGATCGCACTCGCTCCTTGTTTATATGCAATCTGAGCCATCTCAAACCGCGCCCGTTTCCCTTCGTCGGTATCTGCTTGGGCTCTCGTGTCGGCCAATACCAGTCCTTTAACATACTCGGCATACTTTCGGTGGAATGCGAACAGGATGTACCCTCCCATGGAAAGTCCGACGAAGACCGCTTGCCTGATCGACAGGTAATCAAGCACACCCCGAACATCATCGGCTGCTTGATCGAGAGAATAGTGCCAGAGGGGCGCATCGGATTCACCATGTCCGCGCAGATCAATCGTGATGATCCGAAACTGTGATGAAAGCGCTTCCTCCTGCTGTGCCCACATCGTTCGGTTGAGTGGAAAGGCATGGAGAAAGATGATGGGAAGCCCTGTTCCCTGATCATTGAACGCGAGGGTGATGCCGTTAATCTGAGCTTGCACGGTCTGCTCCGAAGTGCTCCAACCGCAGTGTTCGTACCATCGGCAGTCCGCACGGTCAAGAGGCAGTTTGCGATCTGACGGAGCGGCGTATACAATTTACGCTATTTTCGAGGAGTGCGATGGCCCGCTCTCGCGATCACGACCCTGATCTGTTCACCTCCCCCGAAGGCGCTCAAGATACGGCTGAAGCTCCGCTCGCCGAGCGGATGCGTCCACAGGAATTTGCCGATTTCGTCGGGCAAGATGAAATTGTCGGCCCGAATTGTCCCTTGCGAAAGGCTATTGAGGCCGACCGGCTTTCTTCCGTCATCTTCTGGGGACCACCCGGTTCGGGGAAGACAACTCTGGCCCATCTCATTGCCCGGCATACCAAGGCCCGGTTTGTTCCCTTCTCGGCTGTGACCAGCGGCGTGCCGGAATTGCGCGTGATCATCAAGGGAGCCGAACAATGCCGGGCGAGTAATGGTCAGCGGACCATTCTCTTTGTGGATGAGATTCATCGTTTCAATAAGGCGCAGCAGGATGCCTTTCTTCCCCATGTCGAACGAGGCACCGTCATTCTGCTCGGTGCGACTACGGAGAATCCTTCCTTTGAGATCATCAGCCCGCTGCTGTCGCGATCTTTGGTTGTCGTCCTCAAGCCGCTTACCGACGAGGCGTTGGGCGAGATTGTGAATCGCGCGCTTACCGACGTCGAGCATGGGCTGGGAAAATGGAAAGCGCGCTTCTTGCCGGATGCTCGACAACGGCTGATCTCGTTCGGCAATGGCGATGCGCGGGCGTTGCTCACATCGCTGGAGTTCGTGGTGACGCAAGCACCGGCCGGGTCTGATGGCGCGCGCGTGATAGATGAAGCAATGTTGGAAGCGGCGTTGGGCAAGAAGGCATTACGGTACGATAAAACAGGCGAAGAACACTACAATGTCATCTCGGCCTACATTAAAAGCCTTCGCGATTCCGATGCTAACGGGGCGCTCTACTGGCTAGCCCGGATGCTGGATGCCGGAGAAGACCCGAAATTCATCGCCAGACGAATGGTGATTTTCGCGTCTGAGGATATCGGCAATGCGGACCCGTTGGCCCTACTGATGGCCACATCCGTGGCCCAAGCGGTCCAGTTCGTAGGACTGCCGGAGGCGCAGATCAATCTGGCTCAAGGCACCACCTACCTGGCATCACGGCCTAAAGACAACGCGTCCTACGTCGGTCTCGTGGAAGCCCTGAAAGATGCGAAAGCCCACGGTAATCTTGCGGTTCCGCTCCATCTCCGAAATGCCGCGACTTCCCTGATGAGGGATCTGGGCTATGGGATGGACTATCGCTATGTCCATGACGACCCACGGGCACGGACCGAACAAACCCACCTGCCACCGGCACTGAAAGATCGACGGTATTACCGCCCGAAGCCGACGGGATAGGGCCAATTATCCTAGTTTACATTCTTGTCTAATCGGTTATACTTAGAGCGATGAAGCGAGGGGAAGGAAAACCGTCGGCCGGCATGGCCGCACTGAGTGAGCGGAGGAAATTTGTCCGAGCTACTTTGGTCGGCTCCGCGTTGGTGTCGCCAAAAAGTGGCGGGCGGGCCTGTACGGCGGTCTTGGATAATGTGAACAAGGTGGGGGCCGGGCTTCATACCAAGGATCGCTTCCCATCAAACGAGAAAGTCACCGTTTCGCTCGCCTTCCTCGACTCCGATCATGTCGAACAGCAGGAAAAGCTCGATGGGACTGTCGCCTGGGTCAAGCCCTGGGAAAAGAAAGGGTTTCTGATCGGGGTCGTCTGGGATGAATTGGTGACGAAAGAGAAGAACCGCTGGTTGTACTACTACCTGGAAGAAACGCTCAAAGCCTCCGTCTAGCGGTCTTGCCCGCAACGCCGTCAAGTGGTTCATCGATAGCGCTAGCCCATGGACACCAACTGTTGCTTCACATTCTCTAGTTCCGCCGACAGTGATTCCCAGCGCGAAGTCAG
Source organism: Nitrospira sp. BLG_2 (assembly GCF_049222245.1). Classification (NCBI taxonomy): domain Bacteria; kingdom Pseudomonadati; phylum Nitrospirota; class Nitrospiria; order Nitrospirales; family Nitrospiraceae; genus Nitrospira; species Nitrospira sp. BLG_2. The sequence goes on from NZ_JBLYIG010000324.1 coordinate 2,993, forward strand.
TCGTTCAAGATCGCGCTTCCAATCCTCCTGTTCTTGATGCAGGAGGTTCCACCGGTCGAACTCGGCGTAGAGTTTCGGATCGGCTAACTCCGCTTCGCGCGCCTTGATCTTGGTCTCCGCCTCGGTAATCTCCGCTTCCGCCCGGGCCACCTGCTTTTCCAATCGCGCCTGAGTCTTGGTCAAGTCGCGCCGCTCTCCTCCTCGAGCTTTTGGCTGAACTTGCTGTGCCATCGCGCGGGTGGGACCGGAAGACGGAGGTTGCGCGGCTCCCTCGAGTTCCTCGCTTGTTTCCTTGATTGATTCGAACTCCTGAGCCTTTTTCCACAAATAATACTCATAATCGCCGATGTAATTCCTGGCTTGTCCCTCTTCAATCTCAACGACTCGGGTGGCGATGCGAGCCAGAAACGTCGGGTCATGGGAAATGAAAATGATGGTCCCGGGGAATTCGGCCAATGCATCTGTGAGCACATCCACCGAAGTGGGATCCAAATGATTCGTCGGCTCGTCGAGAAGCAAGGTGTTAGCCGGTTCGACCAGCATGCGGGCCAAGGCGACCCGGTTCCGCTCACCGCCGCTCAAAGCCTTGATCGGTTTTTTCTGATCCTGGCCTGAAAATAAGAAGGCGCCCGCGATCCCGCGCAGAAAATTCATCTCCGCATGTTTGGTGGCTTCTTCGAGCGATTCGAGAACCGAGTGCTCGGGGTTCAAGGTTTCAGCCTGATGCTGGGCGAAGTAGTGCACACTCACCCCGTGCCCCACAGTTCTGGTGCCGGTATCGAGGGCGAGCACGCCGGCGAGCATTTTCAGGAGCGTGCTTTTTCCCGCTCCGTTTTCACCGACCAATGCGACACGTTGGCCGCGCTCCACGGAAAAATCGAGTGTCTTATAGACGACCTTTTCACCATAGCGTTTGCTCGCCCCGGACAGGTCGAGCACCTGACGGCCACTGGTAGAAGGGAGTGGAAACCGGAATTTCACTCGCTTCGGATCCCGCTGGATTTCAATCCGTTTGACCTTTTCCAGCTGTTTGAGGCGTGATTGCACCTGACTGGCCTTGTTGGCTTGATATCGGAAGCGGTCGACGAACTTCTGAACGCGGGCAATCTCTTTAGACTGTCGAGCCGCAGAGGCGTGCAATTGGGCATCTCGTTCCGCTTTTAATTTGCGGAAGAGAGAATAGTTGCCGCGGTATTCCTCGATTTTGTGATGCCGCAGCTCCCAGATATGCGTGACCACGCGGTCCAGAAAGGCGGTGTCGTGGCTGATGATCAGAAGCGTCATGCCGGATTGGAGCAAGAATTGTTCGAACCAACGCTGGGTCGGTTTATCCAAATGGTTGGTCGGCTCGTCGAGCATCAACACATCGGGATTCGATAAGAGCAGATGTGCCAACGCGACCCGCATCCGGTAGCCGCCGGACAGTTTCTCGACCAGACGGTTAAAATCGATCTCCGTAAATCCTAGCCCCATCAAGATACGCTTCGCTTCGTGCTCAGGGTACTCATCGCGATGCGCGGCATCGAGAACGGTCTTCCCGGTAATCGTTTCGAGTTCCTGCGGAAGGTAGCCGATCCGAAGCCGAGGGCGCTTGCGGATCGAGCCTTCGTCCGGCGACTCTTCCCCAAGCACCATGCGAAAGAGCGTCGTTTTTCCGGCGCCGTTCGGCCCGACTAAACCGACTCGTGAATTCGGGCGAAGATGCGCGGAGGCTTCGGTCAGCAGCACCTTCGT
>NZ_JBLYIG010000325.1:0-2911 GCF_049222245.1 Nitrospira sp. BLG_2
CGGTACGTAAGTGACATCCATACTGGATTTTGCCCGGATCCGGCATCCGTATCCGCAAACACCCGCCCGTATGCAGGCGGGACGTCCACCCCAGGGCCGTGTGGGAATTGCAAGCGGGATCTGCACCCAATGCCAGCCCAACTTCGCCGCACCTCGCTGCACCAAACGGCTCGCACAACTGAGTTCGTGCGGCGGGTTGGGGAACGGCTTGCTCCGTGGAGGATCGAACGGATTAGCCTCTGTGCCGACCGGGCCGCTCACCCCGAGTTCGTGCTCGACTCGTGTGTAGTATGGCTCCAGATCCGCATAAGTAATCGGCCAATCCTCCCCTACTCCATCTCGGCTCTTCACCTGGAAGTCGGATTCATGGAAGCGTGGGACTTGAGCTTGGTATGCCAGTGTCGATCCCCCAACACCCTTAGCTCTGGTGAAGACAAACCCCTCGGATCCTCCGGCACTGTATAGATTCTGGCGGGAATCTTTTGGCTCAAAGAACATCTTGGTGGCTTTTCTCACGAAGTCATGCTGATCGGTTGCATAGTGGAGCACGGGATCATACCGCGGGCCTGCCTCAAGCACTACGACTTTGAGGCCGGCTTCTCCCAGCTCCTTGGCAACAACCGCACCTCCGGCTCCACAGCCGATTACCACGACATCAACCCTCGCCTTATCGATTCTGAGGTTGGCCATCAATCTTGCCTACTAAGCCTCCGGTTTGCAGGAATGGCCACGGCCCGCATAGCCAAATGGAAACGGCGGACCCGAATAACCGAGCCACTCCCACGCGACCGACGTGGAGTAAAAGGCTTCCGCAGTGTCGCGAACTACTTGATCGACCAATATCAGGGCTGGATCACTCACCCCGGCGAGTTGCCGGTAATAGAGATGCTGCAATTTCCATTGCACCTTCCCTGAGAAGGTGACCGGCGGAGTCTGCGGCCAGAGTTTGGTATAAGCCAACTCCAAAAACTCAAATAACTCTCGCTGCTTATCATATGAGAGTTCAATAAATGCTTGGCCATATCTCTTCTGAGCTAACCCATTGATTGCCTGGAGTCCCTCGGCATATCGTCGCCGTATGGGTTCGGCATGAAGGGTCGATTGTTGAATCTGCCGTGCGACCCCGGCCTCCCTTGCACCGGGTCCCTGCTCGTCGGAAGGAATAATCACGGCTGTCAGTGCCTCTAACGCGCGGAATTCATCGGAGGACAGACAGCCTTCATCCGGACAGGTCGCAGCCGACACAATGGCATCGGAAGCCTCAGCAAATCCCGCGTATTGACTGCCTCCGTTGCGCCCCCCTCGGGTCACCGGATCGAGCCTGGTCTGACCGAAAGCGATCGTTGCTCCAGCGACCAGCAGACATCCTACGAACCTTCGTCGAGAAATACCCCGGGTCCGCCTCCGCATGAAGTGAAGATCTCGCTTGCCCATCAGATTACCGCCGCGCGTGTCGTCGAACTTTAGAATTTTGGCTGCGTCTCCGGCTCAGCATGTTCCTGGAGTAGATCGCAAGCTACCAAAGCTTCGGCCGCTCGCTGCACCTCCTCAAACGACACATCCGCTCGCTCGGCAATGTCCAATAGCGAATGGCGACCATCTGATAGGTTCAGCACCCATAAGAGCACCAACTCCCGGTTTTGTCTTTCCTGCTGTCCTGCGATGGCGCGATAGAGCCCTCGGCGACCGAGTTGTGGCTCACACTTTGGATTCTTGTTCACATAGGTGCGATCCTGTTCAAGGAGATCGAACACCGCCAAGCAATGCGAATAGGATCTTGCTAGGGCGTCCGGCTTCACAAAATCCATGTCGTCTGCGGAGGTATGATACTCGGGATATTCGCCATGGGGTATCCGCATGAAACAACCGACCGGCAGGTCGAAGCCCGGAGAACAATATTGTCGCTCATCATAACCATACGGAAAGAAATCGATAACGCGGTACGGCTCCCCTGAATGTTTCAAAATCTGTTCCATGGCTCGATCGATTTCCGCACGGCCCCGGCGACTTCGTTTGTACGTCACGCGATCTCCCGCGCCTACGCCGGTCAACACCAATCCGTGTCGGATCCGCGACACCGCTTGTTCGTTGCGGGCCAGCCATGTGATCGAACCGATCGTCCCGGGAATGAACACGAATCGATACGAGTATCGCAGCACACGACGCAACAGTGTTTCGGCAAGGAATGTGGCCACGGCAATACCGGAAAGGTTGTCATTACAAAGCGAGGGATGGCAGATATGGCAGGACACGAGGACTTCCTCACTCGTCTCTCCAGCCAGGTAGCACTCTCCATAAGTGAGCGCACCCGGAACCAGTGTGGAATCAATGCAAATTTCATATTCTTCGTCAGGCAATTGTGACAGTTGCTTATGAGAAAGACAGAATCCCCAGTTCTCTTTGTAGTAGGAAGTACGATATGGAATCCATTCCGGATGTTCAGCAGAGGTGAAGAGATGTGGCCGGAGGTCTGCCAATCGCATTGTGGTCCGAACCGGTGCGCTATAGCTCATCACGTGTAGATTGGAGGCGTGGAAATCGACAATCCGTTTCCCATGACGATTCTTGATGAAGGCGTCCGTAATATTCCATTCAAGGGGTACGGACCAGTCGAAGACACGGGTACCGCTGGGCACTTCATGGATTACAAGCGGAATCCGTGTTTGCAAGGTACGCAGCGTTGCGCGAACCCCTTCTCCGGTAATGCTGCGACAGATCGGATAGAGTTCGCGAATGAGGTCATGCATGCCGACTCCCAATCGACTCATGTTGCCATGATGCTCCATGTCTGCCATGAATCCCTTTTGGCCTAATACCGACTAGATCCTTGCCTGGTCCGGCTCGAGCTTCATCTTGTCGAGAACCTGAAGAACGGCCTCCGCGACAATACGATTTCCAATCACATTGTAGT
>NZ_JBLYIG010000326.1:0-3304 GCF_049222245.1 Nitrospira sp. BLG_2
GGCCACGATGACGACCAACGGAGACAAATCCACGCCTATCCCCCAACCCAATCGCCGTCGGATCGGGGCCAAGACGGGCTCGGTGGCACGAGTGAGGAATTGAACGATCGGATTCCACGGATCCGGATTTACCCAAGAGATCAGAGCTCGAGCGATGATGACCCAGGTATAGATCGTCAATGCATAGTCAAGTACCGTGGCGATTCCTAACAATGTATTCCCTACCACAAACATCAGCCTCCCAGTTCCCGAGAACGCTTCGTCGCAGCCTCAACGGCGTCGATCAACAGGCCTCGAATGCCTCCCTGCTCCAACCGATGCAAACCGGCAATCGTCGTTCCGCCGGGAGACGCTACCTGATCCTTGAGACGCGCCGGATGCTGCTCGGTTTCTAAGACCATCCGCGCCGCGCCTAATACGGTCTGCGCCGCGAGGAGACTGGCGGTCTCTCTCGGCAAACCCATCTTGACGCCACCGTCAGCCATTGCTTCAATCATGAGAAAGACGTAGGCTGGCCCGCTTCCGCTCAATCCGGTCACGGCATCCATGAAACACTCGTCGACAGGCACAACTCTGCCGACCGATTCAAAGATCTGTCGCGCACATGCTATCTCATTTTCCCTTACCCCGGGGCCGATCGCCAAAGCAGTTATGCCTGCCCCGACCATCGCCGGTGTATTCGGCATCGCACGAATCACGCGAGCTTGGGGTGCACAGGCCCCGATAATTCGACTGAGTTGCACTCCTGCAATCACCGAGATCACGAGTCGCTTCGCCAACACCTCTCCGATCTCTTTAAGGATTTCGGCCGTTACCTGCGGTTTCACAGCCAGCACAACGACATCTGCGAGGACGACTGCTTCATGATTCGTGGGACCAATTTGAACGCCGTACTGTCTCTTAAGGTAATCCAGCCTGTTCATATCTGGATCAGCGACGTGGATCTGCTCAGCCACATAACCCCTTGAAGATAACACCCCGCTGATCAATGCCTCCGCCATTCGGCCGCCGCCTACAAATGCGATTTTTTGTGCGGGCGTCGGACTAGACATGACGCGCTCCAAAGATGGCGGTGCCGACACGAACCAGTGTCGCCCCTTCCTCAATGGCTACTTCATAATCGTTCGACATTCCCATCGACAGTTCATCCATCCCCACGGTCGGTAAGTCTAATGCCGCAATCTGTCGAGCAAGATCATGGAGTGTGCGGAAATACGGCCTGGCCAAATCCGGGTCAGCAGTTAGAGGAGGGATCGTCATTAAGCCTTTGATACGTGCATGGGAGAGCTGTGCCATCATTTGTACCGATTGAATGACGTCATCGGGATGAAATCCTGCCTTTGTCCGTTCCTTCCCAATATTCACTTCCAACAGGACATTTTGTTGACGTCCGGCCTCTCTCGCGCGGCGATCGATTTCTTGCGCCAAGTCTAGGCTGTCTACCGAATGAATCAAGTCGAATAGACCGATCACGGACCGTACCTTCCTTCGTTGCAGCTGTCCGATAAAATGCCAGTGGACCGGTGCCTTGGTATAGGCGGCTATTTTAGGGAGTGCTTCCTGCACACGATTTTCACCCAAAATGGATAAGCCGGCACGCACCCCTTCCCCAATATGTTCGATCGTCACCGCTTTCGTTGCAGCCACGAGTCGCACCGTACCGGCAGGACGCCCAGCTTTCTCTTCCGCCGACCGAATCTTCGTCAGAACCGATTGAACACGTTTCGCTATCGCTTCCGGAATGGGCGATTCCATCGTCCTCTCGCACGAGTCGCGTCCGCTCATCTAGCGAACTGATCCTTATTCTAGCGGAAGAGCCTAAGAATTGGCAGAGTCCGGCTTATCCTCGCCTCACTGCAATCCAATGGCACTGGCCATGGTACCGTTGACTTTCCTCTCTCTCCGATAGGAAAAAAAGAGGTCTTCATGGCAAATCGTACAAAGGTTGACGGTCGTAATTGACTTCGGGGGCACGCCCAGAGCCTGCGCTTGTTCTTTAACGAGCGCTTTCAAATCAAGATGCGCTTTTCCGCCTTCCCTCGTTCGTACCACATTGTTCAAGCCCGAAAATTCCTGCGACAGGCGATCAAGAACAGGTTCGTCCACTTCATAGCAACAAACCCCGGCGGATGGACCGATACTGATCCGTACATGCTCTAGACACGAGCCAAAACGAGACTCCAACAGCGCCAGCGTTTTATGGACAATGCCGGCAACAGTTCCCCGCCAGCCGGCATGGATAGCGGCCACCACCCGATGTTTAGGATCATGTATCAGAATCGGAACACAATCTGCCGTCCGCACCGCCAACATGATCCCAGGTTGATCAGTGACCAAGGCATCCCAGCCGCCTATAAACCGGTCCGTCTGGGCCAAGGCCCGGTCAAGCACCAGCACCTCTGTCCCATGGACTTGCTTCACTGAGAGCGTCCATGAGGACGATGCCGCGCCTGGGATCCCTCTCCGCGGGATTCCAACTTCAAGGCCAAGACCCATGGCATGTCGGCGGGTCCCAAAGAAATGGCGAACCTGATTCCCGGCATCCACAAATGCCGGCACGGTAATAACCGATGCCCTTGTCCTACTCAAATTCAATACCTCATCCCGTAAAGAGATACACGAATCAGTCCGTTTGTTTGCGAAGAAATGTCGGCACATCCCATTCATCTTCCGCGGTCAACACCGCCCGGTCCATCGACTCTCGCGCATCGTTCATTCTTCTCAAAAAAGCCGGCCGATCGAGGTCTTTCATCGGCCGATCTACCGCGAATGACGCACCCATGCCTGCCAATACTGATGAGACGGGCTTGGTCGGCCGACTCGGTCCTCTATCAGTCCCGCCGATGGAGGGGGCAGTCGCTGAATCTTCTTCTCGCTCAAACCCGGTCGCGATCACCGTAATGATAAGTTCTTCGCCCATGTCGGGGTTGATGACCTGGCCGACAATGATATTGGCTTCGGGATCTGCCGTCTGTTGGATGATCGAAGCGGCTTCTTCGATCTCGTGCAGCGACATGCTGGGACCTCCCGTAATGTTGAGGAGGACGCCTCGAGCCCCCTCGACACTTCCTTCCTCAAGGAGAGGACTGCACATGGCCTTTTGAGCCGCTTCGATCGCCCGATTCGGACCATAGGAAACGCCCATGCCCATGACCGCCCGTCCAGTGTGTGACATCACGGTACGGACGTCGGCAAAATCGACGTTCACATGTCCTGTGGTCGTAATGACGTCGGCAATGCCCTGGATCGCTTGCCGCAACACGTCATCCGCAACTTTGAACGCTTCGAGAAGCGGGGTCGATTT
>NZ_JBLYIG010000327.1:0-2609 GCF_049222245.1 Nitrospira sp. BLG_2
GGGGAGCGGCGGGCAAGGAATGTGCGGTCTTACCTTCATGAACTGGGGCTCCTCATCGATGTCAAAACAGCCAGTTACGGGAAAGATCGCCCCCTATGCGTTGAGCATTCCAGCGATTGCAGGGAGAAAAACCGGAGCGTCCATTTCGTCGTTCAATAATATCCGAATCCTACCCTGCCTTCCTCCTTCGCTATCGAATACATAGAACGCACAGTTTACACGTTGATAGTTGACAGGCTACTGTTCTTTCATTAAGGTTCTTCGGTTCTCCAATCGTAGGAAACTTCTGTGTCTAAACTCGCCGTCATCGACATCGGGACGAACTCCATTCATATGGTGCTGGCTGAAATTCTCCCCGATGCCAGCTTCAAGATACTCGACCGTTTTAAGGACATCACGCGTCTGGGAAACGGCGTGTTCGCAACCAGGCGGCTCTCAGACGAGGCCATGTCCCGTGCGCTGGAAATCCTCAAGACGTTGGTCACCCTCGCCCGCAACAAAGGGTTCGAACGTATCGTCGCCGTCGCGACGAGTGCCGTACGCGAAGCCCAAAACGGGGGTGATTTCGTGACCTTGATCATGGAGCAGACGGGACTGAGAGTTCGGGTGATCAGCGGAACCGAGGAGGCTCGGCTCATTTTCCTGGGCGTCAAGCATAGCATCGCCCTCCCGGATGGACCAACGCTCGTCGTCGACATCGGAGGCGGCTCCGTGGAGTTGATCGTGGGAAATCGAGAAGGGTTGATCCACGGCAAAAGTCTCAAGCTGGGAGCCATTCGTTTAGCCGAGCAATTCCTTCCCAAAACTCCGCCGTCTGAGTCGATGATGCATGCCCTGGGCGATGCCGTGCTCACCCATCTGCGCGATGCGCTCGGATCATTCAAGATGAAGAAGTTCCATTCACTGGTCGCCACCTCCGGTATGGCGGGGAACATCGGTGAGGTCGTCCATCTTCGTCAAACCGGAAAACCGTTGCCGCAGCATAATCTTGCGACTGTCTTATTGAAGGATCTCCGTAGCCTGGAAGCTGAATTGGCTCGGTCATCGGTGAAGGCTCGTTTGGCAATTCCCGGTCTAGACCCCAAGCGTGTCGATACCCTCTTGCCGACCGCCGTGGTCCTCCGACGTCTTTTGGAGCTATCCGGTCTCAATGAGATAACACTCTGCGACAAAGCGCTCCGAGAGGGTGTGATCTATGATTTTATTGTACGGCATCGAGAAGGGTTGAAGGCCGAAAATGATATCCCCGACGTTCGACGCCGCAACGTGATCGGCCTTGCCCGACGCTGCCAGGCACCGGAGGTTCATTCACTGCACGTTGCCAATTTGGCGCTGAATCTGTTCGATCAAACCAAGAGAGAGCATCGCCTGGGACAGCAGGAGCGCACCTGGCTGGAGTACGCGGCCATTCTGCACGATGTAGGATATCTCATCAATCCGAGACAACATCACAAACACGCGTATTACCTCATCAAACATAGCGCCCTGGATGGATTGACGGCTGAAGAGATCAATGTGGTCGCCAACATCGCGCGCTACCACCGGAGGGCTTTGCCGTCGCTGAAGCACGAGGCATTCGACTGTCTGACACCGCGCTTGCAACGCGTGGTCAAAATCCTCGCTTCATTACTGCGGCTAGCCGACGGGCTCGATCGGACCCATTTCTCGCTTGTTCGTTCCGTACACGTCAAGTTCGGGAAACAGATTACGATCGAAGTTCATTTGGCAGGAGACGCCGAGATGGAGTTGTGGGCCGCGAAGAGCAGGGTCGACTTGTTCGAACAGGTCTTTCGCCGACGTGTTCTGCTCTCCGGAGTGTTGGAAAACGAGCCATCATGACCGAACCCCATCTATCCAGGATAGTCCCCCACCCTTACCCAGGAAAGCTGATCATCGTCGAAGGCATCGATGGATCGGGCAAAAGCACTCAACTGCAACTGTTACACAAATGGCTGGAGTCCAAAGGCCACAAAGTATTCTTTACCGAATGGAATTCATCGGAACTCGTGAAAGAGACCACCAAACGCGGGAAAAAATCGAAGAGCCTCACTCCGACAACGTTCAGCTTGCTGCATGCCACCGATTTTGCCAGTCGGCTCTATCATCAGATCCTCCCGCCCCTGAATGCGGGCATGCTTGTCCTAGCCGATCGATATATGTATACGGCCTTTGCACGCGATGTGGTACGCGGTGTGGCGAACGAGTGGGTCCGGAAGCTCTACGCGTTTGCGATCAAGCCCGACATGGCGTTCTATTTCAAAGTCCCTATCGAAGTCGCCATTTCCCGGCTGTCGCGTGGGACTCGCGGCCACTTCAAATACTATGAAGCCGGCATGGATATGGATCTGAGCCAGGACATCACCGAAAGCTTCCGGCTCTTTCAATCACGGATCCTCGCGGAATATGACAAGATCGTCGATGAATGCGGTCTATTGACGATGGATGCAACCCAAGGCATCGAGACTCAGCAGGAACACATGCGGGCGCTGGTGGAAGAAGCGCTCCGCGACTATAAACCGAGACGAGGCACCTATGGCCGACGGACGCTTTTTTGGCGACGGTTTGAAGTACCTAGATCCGAGTGACCTAAAAGGTAAGTTGATCGCCAT
>NZ_JBLYIG010000328.1:0-2168 GCF_049222245.1 Nitrospira sp. BLG_2
AACTCAGGTGGGGGCCAGGACCGAGCTGACTGGCAATGCGATCAAGCAAGTTGGCCAAAGGCTCCTCGTCTTCATCCACGCAGACGGCATGGAATGCGCTGAGAGACTTCGCATCCAGATCTACTCGCAGCCGAAGCGGCCGTTCGACCGTCACCTTCCAATAACCGAACGCCTCGTTGGGGAAGATCTTCGATTGCTCAGTTTCCTTGAAGCCGATGAAGGTGTCGCAGATGCGCTGGATATCATCATCCGACAGCTCGCAGTTCTTCTTACCGAGGTTCTTGCGAAGCGGTTTGAACCACTGAGTGGCATCAATCAACTGCACCTTCCCCTTGCGATGATCCGGCTTCCGATTCGTCAGCACCCAAATGTAGGTGGCGATGCCGGTGTTGTAGAACATGTTGAGGGGCAAGGCGACGATGGCTTCGAGCCAATCGTTCTCAATGATCCAGCGGCGAATGTTGCTTTCCCCTTGTCCCGCGTCCCCCGTGAATAACGACGAGCCGTATGTACTTCCGCAATTCGGCTACCGAGCTTGGTCTTATGCTTCATCTTCGACAGCATGTTGGCCAAGAACAACATTTGGCCGTCGCTGGATCGCGTGATGAGCGAATACTCGGCCTCTCCTGCATGCTGAATCACAAAGCGCGGGTCTTTCATGCCTTCCTTGCCACCCATGCGTTCGAGATCACTCTTCCAACTTTTGCCGTACGGTGGGTTCGACAGCATGAAGTCGAATTCACGTGAAAGAAATGCATCGTTCGCCAGTGTGGAGTGCTCCGGCCCACCGACGATGTTGTCTGCCGCCTCGCCTTCACCCTTCAACAGAAAGTCCGCTTTTGCGATGGCGTAGGTTTCGGCGTTGATCTCTTGCCCATAGAGATGCGTGGCCACCTTCTTCTTATGTTCGGTCGCCAGTTGCTGCAGCGTCTCTTCTGCTACCGTGAGCATGCCACCTGTTCCACAAGCCCCGTCATAGAGCAGATAGGTGCCGGACTGAATCTTGTCGGCGATGGGCAAGAAGATCAGCTTCGCCATGAGTTTCACGGCGTCGCGCGGCGTCCAGTGTTCGCCCGCCTCTTCGTTGTTCTCTTCGTTAAATCGCCGGACCAGCTCTTCGAAGATGGTCCCCATCGCATGATTATCAAGACCCGGATGTTTCACCGATCCATCAGGGTTCTTGACGGGATTGGGGCTGAGATTGATGTCCGGCGAGAGAAACTTATTGATCAACGTGCCAAGGGCGTCAGACTTAGACAGGCGTGGGATCTGATTGCGAAACTCGAATTTTTCGAGAATGTCCTGGACATTTGGTGAGAAGCCATCCAGGTACGCCTCAAAGTCGGCTTTGAGTTGCTGCTGACTTGATCGTGCCTTGAGGTCCCGAAGTGTGAGCTTTGACATGTTGTAGAATGCTTGATCTGCGGCTTGCCTGAGTGCCTGATCTTGGTGAACGATCTTGGCCTTGTTGAGAGAGGCTTTCATATCGAGGACTGCTTGTTTCGTCGGCTCCAACAACGCATCAAGCCGCCGTAAGACCGTCATGGGGAGGATGACATCGCGATACTTTCCTCGCACGTAGAGATCGCGTAGCACATCGTCCGCGATCCCCCAGATGAAGTTTGCAATCCAGTTCAGATCACTGTTGCTCATGCCTCAATCCAGTTTTAAGCAGATGACGATATACCGAAGAATTAGGTAGCCAGCGCGCGCAAGAATACCGGCTTTCGAAGAAGCGGACAATAGGGCGGGAAGAAGTGACGCGCTTCGACGTGCGTAAGAGAGACGTTAGGAGTTCATCATGGTCAAGCCGGAGCAGGCAAGGATGGAGACGTTTTAACATAATGATGATAAAATGCTCAAACGCCATAAGGGAGGACCGCCCATGCCATCGGACACTCGCACCACAATATATTTGAAACCGAAAGTCTATCGGGCCCTCGAGGTCAAAGCCGCCACCACAGACCGGTCTCTTTCCGACTTGGTCAATGCCGCCGTGTTGGAATCCCTTCGAGAGGATGCCTTGGACCTGGAAGCGTTTGATCGCCGGGCGAAAGAGCCAACCCAGGCGTTTGAAAAAGTGTTCAAGAAGCTTAGGTGTGGTGGAACTCTATGACGCGACTCCCCTTGTCGAAATGATCAAGATAGGAAACCGATGCACGGTCAAT
>NZ_JBLYIG010000329.1:0-1901 GCF_049222245.1 Nitrospira sp. BLG_2
CAGGTATCGGTCCCCTGCAAATCCAAGTCCTAACATTTCTTCGGTCTCGACCGAATCAATCGGCTACCGTTTCGACGATTGCCCGGGAACTCTCCGTGAAGCTGCCCACTGCTTCTGAAGTCATCCGAACGCTGGAGCAGAAGCGTTTGGTCCGTCGGCGCCGTCGGGAAATCGACAATCGCGTCGTGACCGTTCATCTCACCTCGCTTGGAGCAAAGGCAGGGCATGTGGAAAACCGATGGCCGGAGATTCTCGCCTCTGCGACCGAGAATTTGTCGGTGCAAGAGCAGGTCGTGCTTCTGACCGCGCTCGTGAAACTGATTCGCGCGCTTCAATTGCAGGGAGAAATTCCCGTTGCGCGCATGTGCATCTCCTGCGAGCATTTCCGTCAGCATGCCTATGCGGAATCGGACCAACCGCATCACTGCAACTTCTACAATACGGCATTCGGGGATCAGGCATTTCGCCTCGATTGCCCCGAGTACGTGGAAGCTCCGGCGGAAGACCCCAACAAGGCTGATTCTCACAAAGCCGGGAGCATGGCCCAAGCACAAACCCAGGGTCTAACGGCCGGCTGACGGCTTATCATCGGGCAGTTTCTGTGACGGTTACTCGGTTCGGTTGATGTAGATGAATCGGTCGGCCTCGATCTGTTCCATTAAATCTTCCAAAGCCGCCTGCAACGCGATCTCGATAGGAACACGATCTGAAGCGGTGACCCACCGTACCGATGACCCTACCGCGGTGTGTTCGGCGCGATACGACTTCATAAGCCCGGCGCCATCGCTCATCTCCGCTTGCAATCCGATTCGGTAATGATAGAGGTCGCTGCGAGAGGTCAGCGTCAGTTTCGTGGCCACACGGAGCGTCAGGTCGGCTGGGTCAGGTGAAACTGAAATGAAGGTTCTTCGTTGCCGCACGTATCGCAAGAGCGCCTGCTTGAGGTCGAGGTGCGACCATTCCAGCATGGTGATGCCCGGCCGATGGTCCGGGCCCTCCATTGAAATCGGACTGATAAGGACCTGAAGAGTTCGAGGGATGGTGACGGATGACGCGCTCGCGGGGAGCGGCGTCACCTGAATATGATGGACACATCCTCCCCATGTCGCACAGAGTCCCAGCAGGAGCAGTTTGAACGTCATGGAGTGGGCCATAGATAGGACAAAAGTTGGCGTACGAAGCTCGCTACAGTGTTCGGAGTCCGCGCGATTAGTGAGTCGAGTCAGAAGAAGGATCCGCCACGATCTCCAAGTCTTTCAATGCTCGAGCAGCTTGTTCCCGGTACGCCTGTTCCGTCGGGTCCGTGTAGGTATCGACCACGCGTTGATAGGCTGCGCGTGATTTTTCCGGCTGCTGCTTGATCGCAAAGTATTGCCCCAACGCAATCCAGTTTTGAGCTGCCGCTTCTCGAGCCGTTTTCATCAGCGCGAACTCCCGTCCGGCCTGCGACGATTCCCGCAACCGACCCTGCTTCTTGACGGTGGCCTCCATCTGGTCGGCCATGACTTCGATCTGTTCGTTTTCGTGAACCGCCGCTGCCACTCTATTGGCCTTGAGGTGCGTGTAGAAATTGTCGATGTGGTTCTTCATGACATCCGCTCGCCGCTGATACGAATCTTGCGCACAACCGGACAGAAGGAGCGCGAACAGCGAGATGATGCCCGTGGTTCGGTACAAGAAGCGGCCGATGGAGGTCTTCATATGGAGCCTCATAGAGGATTGAGCGTTGGTGCGCCTATGCGGTGAAAGTCTAACATACGCCCAACCGTGCAAAACACTAGCTCGACCGGAGGGAACCCCTTGAACCTCTCACAATGGCTGAGCTATCTTATTCCCTGGACATTCTCTAGACTAGAATGTAGGGAGCATATGGGTTGACTTCGATTAAGGAGGAGAATGAC
>NZ_JBLYIG010000330.1:0-1934 GCF_049222245.1 Nitrospira sp. BLG_2
CAAGGGCCCGGCCGGGTCTCACCGTTCTTCATTCCTATGACCATCATCAATTTGGCGTCCGGGCAGGTGGCGATTCGGATCGGAGCTAAAGGACCCAACTCTTGTGCGGTGACGGCTTGCGCCACTGGCAATCATTGCATCGGGGATGCGTACCGTCTGATTCAACGAGGTGATGCCGATGTCATGGTGGCCGGTGGTGCCGAAGCGGCGGTCACTCCGTTGGGCGTGGCGGGATTCGCAGCGGCCAAGGCATTGTCATTCCGGAACAATGAACCGACGAAGGCGAGCCGCCCGTTCGACAAGGACCGAGATGGTTTTGTGCTGGGCGAGGGTGCGGGGGTCGTGGTCATCGAGGAACTGGAACATGCCCTTAGACGTAGGGTCAGAATGTACGGCGAGATCATCGGGTATGGGATGAACAGCGATGCCTACCACATTACGGCGCCGCCGGAAGAAGGTGAAGGCGCCGTCCGTTGCATGGAACTCGCTCTCAAAGATGCCGGAATCAATCGCGAAGAGATCGGGTATATCAATGCGCATGGCACCTCGACGATGGCCGATGCCATTGAAACCCGAGCGATCAAACGAGTGTTCGGCGAACAGGCATTTCGAATTCCGGTCAGCTCGACCAAGTCCATGACAGGGCATCTACTCGGAGCTGCGGGTGGGATTGAAGCCGTCTTCAGTCTGCTGGCGTTGTTCCACGGTATTCTCCCCCCCACGATCAATCTGGAAAATCCCGATCCGGCTTGTGATTTGGACTATGTCCCCAATAAGGCACGGCTTGCATCCATCACAACAGCGTTGTCGAACTCCTTTGGATTCGGTGGAGTCAACGCTTGTTTGATCTTCAAGAAACGGGACGCGTAGTGCGCGTGTCACGATGACGCCGGCTCCTTCAGCCGATTCTCCTGCCATATCGAACTATCGATTCACGAATCAGAGCTTCTTGGTAGAAGCGTTGACACACAAATCGTACGTGAACGAGCGCCGAGAGCCCGGCCGAAAACATAATGAGCGGCTTGAGTTTTTGGGGGATGCCGTTTTGTCGCTCATCATGTGCGATCATCTGGCAAGGCGCTATCCTGAGTTAAGCGAAGGCGCGCTCTCAAAACTTAAAGCCAAGCTCGTGAGCGAAGTATCATTAGCGAATGCGGCCAGGAGGTTAGATCTCGGCGCCCGATTGAAACTTGGTCGAGGCGAAGAACGCTCGAATGGACGTGACAAAGCCTCACTGCTGGCTGATGCATTAGAGGCCATCATTGCGGCAATCTATCTTGACGGCGGTTTGGAGGCGAGTCGAGACTTCACCATTGAGGCGTTGACCGACGCACTGCGCCAAATCGATGTCTTGCAAGAAACACCCGGAGGAGATGATTACAAGACACGCTTCCAGGAATGGTGTCAAAAGCGGTATGAATTGTTGCCTCGGTATGTGATCGTACGCGAAACTGGGCCGGATCACCAAAAGGTATTTGAAGTGAACGTGTTGGTGAATGACAGAGTTTTCGGGATTGGTCGAGGACACAGTAAGAAGGAGGCGGAGCAGGAGGCGGCGCAACGAGCGCTGGAGCGGGCTGAGGGTTGAGCGAGTCCGTGCTAAAATGGCTGGACATTATCATGGAACGCTATGGGAGGTCAGCGATGCTGAAGCAAGTCGGTCGGATGCTGATGGGAATGGTGGTTGTCGTGGCTCTATCGGTTTCGGGAATCGAGGCGGTTGTAGCGACCGACAAAGCGCCGACTTCAAAGACTGAAATCCCAAAAGGGTCACGAGCGATCATCAAAACGAAATTCGGCGATATCGAAATCAAGTTCTATCCGGATGTCGCGCCGAAACATGTCGAGAATTTCATTAAGCTGGCGAAGTCCGGGTTTTATAATGGGACGATTTTTCACCGAGTTATTCCCGGTTTCATGATTCAAGGCGGAGA